>JBEILM010000017.1:0-53428 GCA_040379205.1 Gemmatimonas sp. | reverse complement strand
GGTTCAGCGGCCGTAGCGCTTCTTGAACTTGTCGACGCGACCCTGCGTGTCGATGAGACGCTGCGTGCCCGTGTAGAACGGGTGCGAGTCGCTCGTGATTTCGAGGAGCACGAGCGGGTACTCGTTGCCGTCGTCGAGCTTGATGGTCTGGTCGCTCGTCATGGTCGAACGCGTGAGCACAAGCGCGCCCGTGGACGCATCCTTGAAGACCACCGGGTGGTACGGCGGGTGAATTCCTTCCTTGGCCATCGTAACTCCAGCTTGCGCCACCATTTCCGGCGGTGAACGCGTTCTTGAATGGGATCCCGGAGTGGGGGCCGCCATGGGCCTCCGGTCGGGTCGCCGGTTCTCGGCGAGCCTGAATTAATCGCCGGATCGGGCCGGTCCGTCAACTCCACGGCGGGAAATGGGGCCCTGTAGCCGAAACCGGTCCCCTGACCCAACGTACGGTAGGTGTCGGCACGCTAGCGCGCCCGCCCCCGGGTTCCCGGTCTGCTTCGTTCCTCAGTCACGTTCGCCGTACCCTCTGTCGCCCCGCCCCATGCAACCCACGCCTCCGACGCCGCCCGCACCCATCGAATTCCCGGTCTTCATCAACACGCCGGAAGCCCCGTCGGCGCAGGCGGTCTACGAGGCCCAGATCGCCCTGCGGAAGGAGCTGCGCAATCAGCTCGACCGGCTGGAGGACCAGCGCGACGAGATAGCCCGGGAGCTGCGGTCGGAGGAGGCCACGGCGGCCGAACGGTCGGGGCTGGAGGCGCGCTTGAAGGAGACCGACGGCCGGATCTCGAACCTCGAACAGCAGATTTCCCAGGCCGATCTGGCGGTGGCCAAGGCGGCGGCGGTACCCGGAGCCGTGGTGGAACCGCCCCCGCCACGCCGGGACGGGCCGCCGGAAGAGGTGTTCATGATCCCGATCGTGTTCACGATCTTCGTGCTGGCGCCGATCGCCATCGCCTACGCCCGCCGGATCTGGAAGCGGGGGGCGACCGTGATTGCGCCCGTCCCCCGTGAGGTGACCGACCGGCTCGAGGCCATGGGGCAGGCGGTCGAGTCTATTGCCGTCGAGGTCGAGCGCATTGGAGAAGGTCAGCGTTTCCTGACGCGTGTCATGTCCGATCAGGGCCGCCAGCTCGGGCAGGGCGCCGCGCAGCCCATTCCGGTGGCGCAGCCCGCAGCGCAGGCGGTGCCCCGTGAGGACGCGCGGTAACACCGCCGCCACGCCGATCGAGGCTACCCGGCGACGGCCTCGGCGGCGGAAGCGCCCGCGTGCGGACAGAGCCGGTCGAGCGCCGCACACAGATCCGCCGCCACGAACGGCTTGTGGACGAGGGGATATTCTTCGCCGATCTGCCCCTGCTGCAGCAGGTCCTCGCGCGCGTAGCCGGACATGAACGCGACAGGCAGTGACGGCATCAGCTCGTGCACCCGTCGCACGAGTTCGGGGCCGGACATCTCCGGCATGGTCACGTCGGTCAGCATCACGTCGGGCGGCGGCCCATCTCCCAGGTGCGACAACGCCTCGGCGGCACTCGCGGCCGGCGTCACGTCGAAACCGAGCGTCCTCAGGACTCGGTGGGCGACCTTGAGCACCGCCGGTTCGTCGTCCACCAGCAACACGCGGCAGCCGGATCGCGACTGTCGGCGCGCGAGTGCTCCCGGGGCCACCACCGACGGCGTATCGGGGCGAGTGCAGGGCGGCAGCCAGCAGGTGACCGTCGTGCCGCGGCCTTCGGTGGTGGACACCGTGAGCGTGCCACCAAGATCGGTGAGGATGGCCACGATCGTCGGCAGGCCGAGTCCGAGGCCGGTGCCGGCGGGCTTGGTGGTGTAGAACGGCTCGAGCATGTGGTCGAGCACCGCGTCGGGGATGCCCACGCCGGTGTCCTCCACGTGCAGACACACCCACGAGCCGGCGGGCACCTCGCCCACCCGCGCCTGCCGCGGTTCGGCGAGCACCACTGACTCGGCCCGCACCACGATGTCGGGGCGGCCCCGCAGGGCGTCGCGCGCATTGGCCACGAGATTGAGCAGCACCTGCTCGATCTGGCTCGGACTCCCAGCTACCCAGAGCTCCGGCTCGGCACCCACCTGCAGCGTAGTGCGGGGGCCGGCCAGGCGCCGCAGCATCGGGCTGAGGCGCTCGAGCAGGGCGGTGACATCGATTGCTTCACGCTGCGGCAGCTCGCGCCGGCCGAGCGTCATGAGCTGCCGCGTGAGCACGGCGGCGCCAGTCGTTGCCGTCAGCGACTCGGTGAGCAGGGCGTGCGTGTGCTCGTCGTGCAGCGTCGCCAGCAGCAGGTCGAGATTCGCACTCGTGACCGTGAGCAGGTTGTTGAACCCGTGCGCCACGTCGCTCGCCAGGTGCCCGATGGCGTCGAGCTTCTGCGTCTTCATCAACATCTGCTCGGCCTGTCGCCGGTCGGTCACGTCGCGCGACGAAGTCTGCAGGCCGATGACCGTGTTCGATTCGCTGAGCAGTGGACGGGTGAGCGTTTCGAGCCAGCGGTACGTGCCATCCTTGCAGCGGAACCGATACACCATGCCGATCGAGTCGAGTTCGCCCTGCAACGCCATCGCATGCGCTTCGTCGGCAATCCGCGCGCGGTCGTCGGGATGGACGAACTCGTAGGCTGTCTGACCGAGGAGATCGTTGGGCGTCCACTGGGTCAGCTCGGTGATGGCAGGCGATACGTAGCGATAGGTGCCGTCGGCGTCGTGACGGCACACCAGTTCCCGTGAGTGCTCGGTGAGCAACCGGAAGTGTTCCTCGCTCTTCCGCAGCTCCGCCTCCACGGCACGGATGCGGGAGCTGTCGCGCACCACGCCCTCGGTGGCTACCGGATGGCCCGCCGCGTCGCGCACGATGCGGGCGCGGCCCTCCGCCCAGGCCCACGTACCGTCGGCCCGCAGGAACCGATAGGCGAGCTCCCACTGCTCCCGCTCACCGGCAAGCGCCTCCTCGAGGTATCGCGTGAGGATGGCCACGTCATCCGGATGCGTATGCTCCAGCCACCACTGCTGGTGGGTCCCCGTGACGTCGATGTCATATCCCCACTGACGCAGCAGCTCCGGCGTCCACACCGTGACCCCGGTGGCAAGGTCCGTGCGAAAGATCAGCAGACTGCCGAGGCCCGCGAGCGACTGGATTCGTGGGTCGGTGAGAACTGGACGGAGCGATGCGGTCGAGCCGTCATCAGCTGCGGAGGACATTGCGCGGGCCGAGCAGGGGGAGTGTACGGGGGCACTGTAACTTTACGGATGAGCGGAGTGGCCGGCCACTCCGCGGCGAATTTTACGGCAGAGTTCGCCACTTTCGGCAAGAAAGACGCTTGCGGATTGTGTGTCGGGGGCGAAGTTCGGCCGAACCTCAGCCCCTCCGTGTCATGCGACGTCTCCTGTGCCTCGCCGCCGCCGGTGCCCTGTGCGCGCCGGCCCTCCGCGCCCAACCTGCCGCCGAACCTGCCAAGGTCCGCTGGGAGCGCCTCTGTCAGATCCGCCGCGACAAGTTCGACCGCATCCTGCCGGCTGCGATGCGCGAGAACCGCGTGGACATGTGGATCACGATGCAGAAGGAGAACCAGTTCGATCCCATGTACGAGGACTTCGGGCGCGGCTACGTGGGGAGCGTGGGCTACTACATCTTCACCGACCGGGGCGGCGACCGCATCGAGCGCGTGGCCATCGGTGCCAGTGGCGGCATGCTCGAGGGGTGCAAGGTGTACGATCGCGTACTTGGCCTCGCGAACCTCAAGGCGTTCATCGCCGAGCGGAATCCGAAGCGCATTGCGATCAACATGTCGGAGGAGGTGGGCGCCGCCGACGGGCTCTCGAAGACCAGCTACGACCGCCTGGTGAAGGAGATCGGCCCCGAGTGGGCGTCGAAGCTGGTGAGCAGCGAGAAGGTGGTGAGCGACTATCGCTCCGGCTTCCCCATTTCGCAGATCGTGGCGCTGGGCGAAGCGGGGGAGATTTCACGGCGCATTGCCGAACGCGCACTCAGCAACGAAGTGATCACGCCCGGTGTGACCACGCTGGAGGATGTGGCGTGGTGGATGGCCGATCAGTTGCAGCAGCGTGCGCTGGGGTCGAGCTTCGACATGCCGAGCGTGTACATCACCGGGCCCAAGGGCATCGAGGCCACGAGCAACGGCCGCATCATCCAGCGCGGTGATCTCGTGATCATCGACTGGGGCGTGGGCTACCTCAACACGTGGACCGACGTGAAGCGCATGGCCTACGTGCTCAAGCCCGGCGAGACGGCGGCGCCGAAGGGCATCCAGACCGCGTTCGACAACGCGCTCAAGGTGCGCGAGATCATCCACCGTACCATCAAGCCGGGGCCCACGGCGGGGGTGATGGTGGAGCAGCTCAAGGCCGAGATCGAGAAGGGCGGCTTCCGCATGCAGGGCACCTTCAACGAGGTGGGGACGGACGAGAAGGTGGAGGTGAACATCGGCTGCCACAGCGTGGGCGACCGCGGGCACGGCAGCGGCCCGAGCATTGCGTGGTTCAACCCGCGGCAGATGACGTTCCAGATCAGGCCGTTCAATCCGTTTTCGATTGAACTGTTTGCGTGGACGCCGAACCCCGAGTGGGGCGGGGCGAAGGTGCGCATTCCGCTGGAGGACGACGCGATGGTGACCGAGCGCGGGGTGGAGTGGCTGTACCCGGTGAATCAGCGGATCTGGTTGATCAAGTAGCCTACCCAAGCACCGTAGACGCCGGGATGACGCAGAGGCGGCAATGCCTTGCCGGCTGGCGTTCCGCCGCACGTCGGTGCCACGCTCACCAGCGGGTGTTGGGATATCGTTCCGCGATGCGCCGATCACGCGAGATCAACGGCGCCCCGAGGACCCGCGCATGGGCGACGATAAGGCGGTCGAAAAGGTCGCGCGTCCAATCCTCGCCAAGCGCCGCGATCACCACGTGCTCGAAACTGTCCTGCGCCACCCGCACGTCGAGGGCCTGCTGCAGGATGGACAGCGCGGTGAGGGCAGGGGCGCTGACCCGGCCGATCTCGTAGAGGTATTGCAGTTCCAGCACGACCGCCGGCGAGATGACGAGGTCGGCGCCGTCGATCAGCGCCCGCGCTTCGTCACCGAGTTTTTCTGCCTGCCCCCCGACGAGCCAGACGACGACGTGGGTGTCGAGGAAGACGCGCGGAGTTCTGACCATTCGTGGGACCAGTCGAGTTCAACAAGGTCGTCCGGGTCGCCGATGATGTAGTCCGGGGCGGCCTCGATCCGTTCCAGCCGCGGCTCGGCCGCTACGGGCTGGAGGCGCACGATGCGCCCGCGGCGTTCGATCTCGACCGTCTCACCGGTGGCCAGGACCTGATCGAGGATCGCGTAGATGTTGGCGCGAAGCTGCGTGGCGGTGACCTTCATGCGTTCAGGATACCTCGGGGAACGTACGTACGCAACGGTACGTACGTTCCCCTTCACGCGCGCAGAGGGGTGCGGGCGCTGTCCACGCCCAGCATCCAGAACGCTGTCAGCCGGCTGTCATCACGGGAAACGAAAAAGGCCCATCGATCATCGATGGGCCTTTTGCTACGCTGGATCGCGTCGAGCCCTCACGCCCCGTTGAGCTCCAACGTCCACGTAATCGGCATATTCGCATCCAGCGAATCCCGCACCGAGCAGTACTTCGTCACCGCCAACTCGATCGCCCGCTCCGCGTGCTGCCGCTCGACGTCGGCGCCGGTGATGAAATAGGTCAGCGTGATGGCGGTCACGCGCCCCGGCACGCCGGCGAAACGCTCGCCCACCACGTCCACGCGCAGCGACTCCACCGGCGTTCGCCGCTTGGCGAGGATATCCACCACGTCCACGCCGGTGCAGCCGGCGAGCGCGCAGAGCAGGGCGTCCACCGGACTCGGCCCCGTCACGCCGCTCGCATCCAAGCGAATAGCCGGCCCGCCACTCTGGCGCTGGCCGTCGAAACGGTGATCGCCCGACCACGTCACGCTCACCTTGCTGGGCGGCTTGCCCTGCACGGGGATCGTGGCCGACGTGTCCTTCAGCGATTCGCTGCTCATGGCGTGATCCTCATGGCTGCTCTCCCTTGCGGATGGGCGCGCGGACGGCATTCCCCCACTCCGTCCACGAACCGTCGTAGTTGCGCACGTCGGTGAAGCCCAGCAGGTACGTCAGCACGAACCAGGTGTGGCTCGACCGCTCGCCGATGCGGCAGTACGTCACCACGGCCTGGTCCTTGTTCAACCCCAACTCGCCTTCGTACAGCGCCCGCAGCGCGTCGGCGCTCTTGAAGCTGCCGTCCGCGTCGGCCGCCTTCGCCCACGGCATGCTGCGCGCACCGGGAATGTGCCCGCCACGCAGCGTGCCTTCCTGCGGATAGTCGGGCATGTGCAGCTTCTCGCCGGTGTATTCCTGCGGCGAGCGCACGTCCACCAGCGGCAGCCCGCCCAGCATGTGCGTGCTCGTGTCGTCCAGAAACGCGCGAATGCGCTCATCGTCGCGGTCGCGGGCCACGTACTGCGTGGGCGCGAACGTCGGCCGCTCCTCGGTGGTTGGCCGCCCTTCGGCCAGCCACTTCGCCCGCCCGCCGTCGAGCACCACGGCGTTGTCGAAGCCGAACAGCTGGAACACCCAGAAGGCATATGTGGCCCACCAGTTGTTCTTGTCGCCGTAGAACACCACCGTGGTGCTGTCATCGATGCCGAGCCGGCGCAGCAGTTGCTCGAACGCCGCCTTCGCGATGTAATCGCGTTCGGTCTGGTCGTTGAGGTCGATGTGCCAGTCGAGTTTCTGGGCGCCGGGGATGTGCTCCACGTCGTAGAGCAGCACGTCCTCGTTGCACTCCACGAGGCGCAGCGAGGGGTGCGACAGGTTGGTGGCCAGCCACTCGGTGCTGACCAGCCGCTCGGGGTGGGCGTAGCCCTTCGTAACGATGGCCGGGTCGGGAAAGCCGGGCAGTGCGGAGACAGGAGTCATGCCCTAATGTTACCATCCATGTCCCTCGCCGTCACCGGCTCTGCCATCGCCTACCGGCTGTTCGATGTGGGCTACGCCATCGATCTCGACCGGGCGCTCGACCTGCTGGCCACGAGCGGTCCGGAACGGGTGCGTCCGGTACGCGGCGAGGCGCAGGCGCTGCAGATCCGCAATCCGCCCATCACGGTGCTGTTGGGCGCCGAGGTACTCGTGGTGGACGGCGACCCCCACGACGTGGAGCTGTCGGCCCGCATCTTCGATTTCGGGGTGGTGTCGCTGCGCGCGCGCATGCGCGCCCCGGCCGCGTGCGGGTGGGAGGCGTTCACCGATTTCGGCCGGCGCCTGCACCAGCACCCGGCCATCGCCGCCCTCATCGCCGAGCACCTGCGCCTGCTCACCGCGCGCATTGCACCGGCGGTGGATCGGCCGGTCATCGCCGACGTGCACGAGGAGTACACGGTGTTCCGCATCCGCGAGGTGGCGGACACCACCGGCGGTGTGGTGAGTGCCGAGTCGCTGGCGGCGCTGGACGTGGTGCCGCTGCTGCTCAACGAAACGCGCCCGCTGAGCGCCGAGGCGCGCCGTGAGCTGCTTCCGCACCGCTTCCGGTACTTCGACGACGATCTCGCCGTGCTCACCTGGGAGAACGCGCTGGTCATCGAGCCGGGGGAGCAGGACACTGACCTGCAGTACATCCTGGAGTTCGCCAACGCGCAGCTGCTGGAGTTGCGCTACTACGACGCGCTGCTCGACGCCGAGCTGCCGCGGTTGTACGACGATATCGAGGCGGCGCGCGCGCGCCGCGGCGTGTTCCCGGGGCGGCGCTTCGCAGCGCTGCTGGCTCGGTTGCAGCAGCAGGTGGCCGACTCCACCGAGCTGGTGGAGCGGGTGGAGAACGCGCTCAAGGTCACCGATGACGTATACCTGGCGCGCGTGTATTCGGCGGCGCTGGAGCTGTTTCGCGGCCAGGCGTGGCGCGCCGGCATCGACCGCAAGCTGGCCATTCTGCGGGATACCTACGCCATGCTCAACGGCGAGGCGCAGGCCGGTCGCAGCGAGACGCTGGAGATCGCGATCGTGGCCCTGATCGTGGTGGAGGTGGTGATGGGGCTGATCAAGTGGTGACCGCCCCCACCCACTAGATTTCTCCCGTCCACCCGCCCCCCTCCCGCGCCCCCGCCCTGATGGACTTCGACCGTGACACCGTCGCCACCGCCCTCGTAGGGACCGGTGGCGCCTGGCTTCTGGGTTCGGCGGCGCTCCACGCGCGCTCGGGCCGCTGGAATGCGACTCAGCTCCGGGGGCTCGTGTATGCCGGCGCCGGCTTCCTCGTGAGCGCGGCCGCGGCCCATCTGCTACGCGACGCGGGCCCCCGCGGCATCGGCCTGTCGCTCGCGGGAACCCTGCTGGCCATGCGCGGCATGTACCTGCTGGTGCGCGAACGGGCGGCGACGCGTGCCGCGCGACGGGACGCCGGCGCCCCCCGCCCCCCGAAGTAGAGGAGTACGGCAGGGTGCCAGCACTTCAGGAGATGGAGCGGTACGCCCGCCATGTGCTGGTGTGCACCGGCGGCTTCTGTTCGGACAATCGCGGCGGTCGCGCGATCTGCGCGCGGCTGACATCCCTGTTGCAGCGCCACGGTCTGCTCTTCGGCCCGACCCGCGTGAAGCGATCGGAGGCCCCTGCCTGGGCGTCTGCGCGGGCCGCCCGATCGTAGCGGTCTACCCCGAGGGCGTCTGGTACGCCAACGTCACCCCCGAGCTGCTCGAGCGCATCGTCGTCGAACACCTCAAGGACGGTCGGGTGGTCGACGAGGCCGTGTTCCACCGGTTGGGGGCTGGCGGGGGGTGACTCCCCCGCGTCAACCCACGCGAGGCGTCACCCCGCCAGCGCCCGCAGTGCCGCCACGCGCTCGTCGGTGGGCGGGTGCGTGCTGAACCACTTGCTGACGCCACGCATGCTGAAGGCGGCGAGCGGGTTGACGATGGCCAGCGGGGCCGCGTTGGGGGAGACCTGCATCGGGATGCGGCGCGCCCCTGACTCCAGACGGAGCAGGGCGTTGGCCAGCGACAGCGGGCGGCCGCAGATCTCGGCGCCCACCGCGTCGGCCTTGAACTCACGCTGACGGCTGATCGCGAACTGAATGACCATGCCGATGATCGGGCCGATGATCATGAGCGCGATGGCCACCGCCGGATTCGCCCCGTCCTCGTCGTCGCTGCGGCCACCGAAGAACAGCGCCATCTGGGCGATGTTGCCGATGGCACCGGCCATGGTGGCGGCAATGGTCTGGAGCAGCATGTCGCGGTTCTTGATGTGCGCCAGCTCGTGCGCTACCACGCCCTCGAGTTCGTCCCTGGAGAGCATGCGCATGAGCCCCTCGGTCACGCACACCACGGAGTTTTCCGGGTTGCGGCCGGTGGCGAAGGCGTTGGGCTGGTCGTGCGGGGCGATGGCCACCGTGGGCATGGGCAGCCCGGCCCGCTGCCGCAGCCGATCGACCATCTCGTAGAGCTCCGGGGCCTCGCGTTCGGTGACCACCTGCGCGTTGTACGAGCGCAGGACCATCTTGGAGGAGCCCCAGTACATGAACAGGTTCATGCCGGCCGCCATGAGCAGCCCCATGATCGCACCGGAGCCGCCGCCGACCGCCTGACCGATGGCCACCACGAGGCCGGTCAGACCGGCCATGAGAACGAAGACCTTGATGTTGTTCATAACGCGTGCTTGGGAAGTGTGTGGCCGGATGGACCGGCGCTTGGGAACACAATAAAGGCGAGCCTTCGCACGAACGACCACCGGCGCCGGAACGAGGCGGGTGGCGTAGCGTGTGAAGGTCTCGCCTGGTGTGGTTGGCACCCGACCGGACCGTGCCGCGAGGTCGCGACAGTCTTGACGATCCGGCCGCACGGCACGCCGCCCGCAAGCGGCGACCGCGTGGCTACTCCCCTTCCGATTTCGACGTGCTGCTGCTGGGGCCCTGCGACTGCAGAAGAGTAGCGATGGCCTCGGAGCTGCGCAGCCCCCGGATCCCCTCCACGAGCTCCGTTGGGGCCACCACTACGCCCCGGCGCGCGAGCTCCTCGGCCACCGCCTTCAAGTGTCGTGGCCATACATACCGCGCCAGCAAAAAGAAGTTCCGGCGGGCTTCCGGTTCGGCGGCCAGAAAAGCGGCCAGGGGGCGTGCCCCCTTCTTCGTGTTGCACCCCCTGCAGGCCGTTACTAGGTTGCCCGCAGACCCGTCCCCCCCGCGCATCCGCGGCTGGACATGGTCGACGCTCAGGGCGTCCGGTTCGTGCACGAGCCCGCAATACACACAGCGGTGGCCGTCGCGGGCAAAGAGTTCCGAGCGGTTCACCGCGCCTGTCTTCCTCCCGTCTGCTTGTGAAACTCCCCGATCGCGGCCGCCGCGAGCTCTTCGAGCGGCTGACGAAGTTCCTCGATCCGGAGGAGAGTGTGGAGACGGTGGATGATGCCCCTCCCCGCCTGACTTTCAAAGCCATCGAGGCCCTGCGTATGTCGCGTTCCCGTGAGCGGATCCTGAACAACCTCGAAGAGATGTACCGCGAGGCCTTCGAGCGAGCCAAGGAGACGGGCGACCCGGCCCAGATGGCCGCGCTCGACTTCTCCTACCGCCGCGAGCAGCTCTACTTCGAGATCCTGCTCGACGTACGCGACGCGATGGAGAAGCGGTAGGGGCGTGCTTATCAGGCGGCGGCGCTAGTAGCGTACGCTGATCGCCACCCCACTCCACCAGCCACGCACGGGGTCGGCGAAGCCGCTGGTATTGGTGACGTTCACCACGCGGCCGCGTCGCCCCAGCACGCGCCCTGTGGTCTGAGCCAGGGTCGAACTGACCGTGCCGCCCACGGCACCGACCTCCGGCGACAGCGTGATCGCGCCGCCAACCGGGATGTCGACGCTCAGACTGCCGGCGATGGTCCACGCACTGCTGCTCAGGGCGGTTCTCGACAGGATGCCACCTTGCTGAGCTGCGAGGGTCGCCGTGCTCGCTTCCCGCATCAGCGAGACCGTCGGCGTCCAGGTGAGCGCGCCGGATTCGAGCAGCAGCAGGCCACTGACCCCGCCGAAGCTGCCTTGAGGAATGAGGCGCGTGGGCTGATCGTTGCGGTCATTGCCGAACGGCCGGACATAGAACGCGTCGCCGGCGAACCAGCGGGTGCCGTCCTCGTCGAGGGCGCCGCTGGTCGAGGCCGAGAGGGTCACCGCCCCGCCCCCGGGAAACTGGTTCCGCCCGCCGAGTGAGTCGGCGCGACTCGTGCTGAGGTCGACGCTGGCGACCACGGTCTGCTCGCTCACGAAACCCGTGACGCTTGCGCCTCCGCGCAGCGTGGTCCCCTGCCAGTACACCACGCCCGTCGCCGAGGGCGGCAGGTCCCGTTCGGCGGCGGCAGACAGCCCCAGCACCACGTTGCCGACGGGGAACGACCATCGGCCGCGCATACCGACCTGCGGCGCAACACCGAGCGTCAGGCTCGACAGGTCGAGCACCGCGGTGCCGGCGGCGCCCACGGCCAGAGCCTGCGTGCTGTCGAGCGTGCGGGGGCCGCTGCCGCTGCGCGCGTACACGCTGAGCGTATCGCCCGCCCGTGGGACGACATCGATCCGGGCGCGGATTGGTGTCGTCCCCCGCACGGTGATGCCCGTGGCTTCGAGGGACAGCGGGGTGCCGCTCAGGCGCGCCGCCACGTGCGGCGAGACCAGTCGCCAGGCCAGCGGCGACGCCTCCTCGCCGACGGTCGTGGTGCCAACCCGATACCGACGGATGGTGCCCGACATCGTGAGCGTCTGCCGTGTGCGAGCCGCCAACCCGTCATCGGTTCGGACCAGCGCCCGGCGCAGCGTATCGGTCGACGCCGCTCGCGGCGCCTGGGCAATCGCGGGCCGGGCCCCGGGCAGGCCGAGCCCGGCGGCCAGCACCAACGTGACCGGAAAGCCCGCCCGGGGCCGCACGCAACGACGCGCGACGGACCGGAGTCCATCGCGCGTCAGCATGTGCGCGAGCACGGAGAGGGGCACGCGGCTCAGAGGCCGCTGCCACCCTTCGGGCGCGGATTGGCCTCGCGCCATGCCTTGAGCTGCGCCGCAGCCGACTCGCGCGTGACCGTCCCCCCCTTGACCCCCTCCTGGATGCGCTTGGCCTCGGCGGCCATCGACTGCGCCCAGGCCCGCTGTTCGGGGGTGAGGTTCTCGAGGCGCTCCTCCCGACGCTCCCCGCGACGGTCCTTGGCCTGCTCCAGCGCGGCCTTCCGCTCCTCCGGGGTCATGCTCTTGAGCTTCTCGGCCATCTTTTCGCGCGCTTCGGCGCGACGCTCCTGCGCACCAGCGCGGGGGCCGGCGCCGGCGGCGGCCTGAGCCCGAGCGCTGGGGGCGGCGAGCAGGGCCGCCGCAGCGAGTACCGTGGACAGGGTCAGTGCACGCATCGTTTTCTCCTGAGTGGCGAAGTCGGATCGGTGGCTGCGCGGTTCGGGGGCCGACCCGCGCGCTTCCTCGGGGTAGACGAATTGGGTCGACGCTCGTTAAGCCGGTAGCCGAAGCATAGCCATGCCACGCCCTCGCCCTCAACAGACGGCTCGCCCAGTCCGAGCCCTGATCGGGCTCGGAGTTTGGTGAGTCGGACGTTGCGCGAACGCGTCCACCTCGCCAACCGCGCCGGGGCTTCGTAGAGGGGACGCACGGGCATGGCCGACGCGGGCAGCGCCCCCACTGGCAGCCCGATGAGCACCGCGCCCATCCCGAACGCCTGCCCGGGCTCCGGGTTGCTCGACTGGCCATCCATCACCAGCATGGTCACGCCGCCGACGAGCATCCCCAGCGGGATGCCGTAGCGTAGCACGCGCCGCTTGCGGGCGTCGGCGCGGACGATGCGCTGGACGGCGCTGGCGGCGATCGCGACCCGCCCGTTGGGCCCCTCGAGGGTAAGCCCTTGGGTGTCGATGGTGCCCAGGGTGCCGCGGGCGAGACTGGCATCGGTCCGGGTGACGAGCAATGGCGTGCCGAGCGCCACGGCCGACGGGAGCGCACTCCAGCTGCGCACCGTGCCCGTGGGCTGCGCGGCGGCGGGTGCCGCACCGGCAACACATAGCGCGGTCAGCGTGGCCAGCGGCAGCAGGCGCCCTCGGCGGGGCAGGAACCGCATGGACATGAGGCCTCCTGGTCAGGGTGACGACGTGCCGAGCATCTCCACCAGCATGGTAGCCGGCGTTCACTGAGGCCATCCGCTGAGGCCTGACACGGCGCCTCCTTTCGCGCCGCCAGCCGCCGAGTCCGTGTGTGGGAAGCGCCCACAGCACGTCGGGCCGCGACTGACGGCGTACGGTGTCCCTCCGCTACACCCTGCAGGCATCGGCATGCTCTTTTCGGAGGAGGTATCATGATGTCATCGCGCATACAGGCCGTGATTTCCCGCCCGGCACGGCTGGCTGGCGCGGCACTTGCCCTGCTGGCGGGCGGGACGCTCGTCCTGCTCTCCGCCTGTGCCACCGCGTCGCTCTCGCCAGCCCCGGAGGCGCGCACCGTGAGCGGTGCCACGAGCGTGGCGGTGGAACAGGTCGATGGGGTCCGCGTGACCGTGCAGGCCGACGCGTGGGACGGCGACGCCCGCGTCACCAATGCCGTGCAGCCCATGCGGGTCACCATCACCAATGGCAGCACGCAGCCACTGCGGGTGCGCTACGGCGACTTCGCTCTCGTCGCCGCCAACGGGCATCGGCACGGCGCGCTCCCGCCGTACAAAGTCGAAGGCGACCTGCTGCAGCCGATGATGATCGACGCGTACACGCCGATCATCACGCCGGCATTCGGATATCGCCGCTTCTACATCGCGCCGTACTTCGCCCGGGTGTACCCGGGCATTCCGGTGTATGCGCGCGGCTATCCGCTGTACGACCCCGGCTACTATGGCTACTACCACTACGCCTTCGTGCAGAGCATCCGCCCCACGGTGGAGATGCTGGGCCGGGCGATGCCGGAAGGGGTCATCGAGCCCGACGGGCAGCTCTCCGGATTCCTTTACTTCGAACGCGCGGACCCGAAGTGGACGAGTCTCACCTTCCGCGGCACGCTGGTATCGGTGCGGGACAGCGCGGCGCCACAGGGCGGGGCGGTGTTCGGAGAGATCTCGATTCCGTTCACGGTAACGAGGTCGAAGTGACCCCAGCGCGCCGGGTCGGGGCGTTGATGCCGCGGGCGGCTCGCGTACCTGCTACGGCCGCACCGAACCAAGCGCCCGTGCCGCGAGCTGCTCGGCGAGCCCGCGCGCATCCGCCGCCGCGTCATTGGTGAGCACGAGCACGACCGCCCGCTGTGTCGGATAGCGCACCCACGCCGAACGGGTGCCGTCGGGCCCGGCGTAGGCTGCATGGCGCAACCGCCCGCCGACAGTGTCCACCGTGAACGCCGACGGCACTGGCGTGGTATCGCGGACGCCGGCCCGCGCGCCAAAGCGACCGAGTTCGAATCGGTACAGGTCGTCAACGTTGGCGTTCCACGTCCCGTCGGTGCTGTCACGGCGCGCCCGCTGCATGCCGCCGATGGCGGTCAGGCGCCGGATCGAGGCCGCATCGATACGGCCGACGCCATTGGCGGTCAGCGACGCGTTCAACACGCCCGACAACCGGCCGAGCGGGAACGCCGGCACCGCTGTTTCGGGCAAATACTTCGGCTGCGTCGCGATGCCCCAGGCGCGATTCAGGAGCACCTCGCCATCCACCGCCACCAGCACCGCGGCCCCGCCGCGGGTGGCGTCGCGCCACGGGGCGAACAGCGAGTCGACGAACGCGGTCGTGAGTGCCGAGCCGTTGCCGGCTCGTGTGCGCAGTCGGCGCGCGCCGAGGTCGTACACATCGCCGGGGTGCACGGTGAGGAATGGCTTTCCGGCGTCGTTCGGATCGCGGCCGTTGTACACGAAGCCCTTGCCGCGGCCGATGAGCGTGGCTGTGTCGCCGCGCACCACCCACGCGGTGCCTTCGTCTTCGGAGATGGCGAGCAGGTCGGGGCGCCTGGACGTGAGCGAGTCGTGCAGGTCGGCGAGACGGTCGCGCGCCACCACGTGCTGGTCGATGGCGGTGTTGCGCAGGTAGCCGAACCCGGTGAGGTACTGCGGATGGTTCATGATGCGGTTGTCGTTCGACGGCGCCCCGCGCACCAGGTAGCTGGCGAGGATGCTGGCGCCCGCGCTCGAGCCGCCCACCACGCCGCCGCGGGCGAGCACGGCCTCGAAGGCCCGCTGGCTCTTCGTGCCCATGTAGGAATTCACGAGGCGGTAGTGCCGCCCGCCACCGAACCACACGCCGCGGGCGTTGGCGATCCTGGCCACGAACGTGTCGGCGTCGGCCACCGTGCGGTCGGTGGTGTGATAGACCACCACATTCCGCGCGCCAGCACCGCGCAGCCCGCGCCCGACGTTGGCGGCGTCGATGGAGTCGCCACCGGCGGTGGGCACCTCGACGATGAGCGCGTCGGGGCCACCGGCAAGCTCGATGAACGTCGCGAAGATCTCGGGGCCCTGTTGGCCGCCGCCGCCGACGACGACCGAACCGGATGGCGGGCCGACGCGCGGTCCGCTCGACCCCACGGCGTCGGGGGAAAGGGAACGGCGCGCGCAGGAGGCAGCAGCCAACAACAGCAGAGGCAGGGCGAGACGGCGCATGCGGGCAGGTCCGGCGAAAGGGTCCGGCAAAGCTTACGGTTCGGTCGCCGCCATGGCCTGCCGGGTTTCGGCTTCCTTGATCGCCCGCTGCGCGATGCGCGTGAGCAGCACCGCCAGCAGCAGCGTCGAGGCGATCCCCATCCACAGGATCCACTGCGGCACATCGGCCTTGCCGCCGGCCGCCTGAATGCCCGCCGTGCCGATCATGGCGAAGGTGGCCACGGTGGGGATCATCCCGACCATGGCAATGACGAAGTCGCGCAGGCTCACCGTGGTGACGCCGAGGGTGTAGTTGGTGAGCACGAAGGGCACCACGCCCGACAGGCGGAGCAGCAGCATGAGCCGCAGCCCTTCCTGCCCGATCACGCGGTCGACCACCGTGAGCGTGGCGTTCTTGGCGATCTGCGCGGCCACCCACCCGCGCAGCACCGTGCGCCCGAGCAGGAACGCCACCGTGCCACCCAGCGTCGCTCCGAGCAGCGCGAACGCCGCGCCCTTCACCACGCCGAACACGGCGCCCGCGGTGATGATGAGCAGAAACGCCGGCAGCATGAATACCGACGCCACCACGTAGCTGGCGATGAACGCCGCCGGCGCCCACACGCCGAGGGTCTCCACCCACGCCGTGATCTGCGGCAGGTACGGCGTGGCCAGCCGCCCCAGGCCGAGGCCCACGCCGATGGGGACCATCATGCCCACGAGTTTGGTGCCGTTCGCGACGACGGTCCGCAGAGACAAGGCCATGCACAAATATAGACGGGGCTTCCAGCGGCCCGTCTCGGTCGGTGCCGTGGCGGGATTGTCGCCAACGTCCTGAGGGCCCTGGGCCCTCAGGACGTCAACGCCAGGATCGAGCGCCTACTGCAACGCTGCCGTCGGCCGCTTGAAGCCCCCGTCCAACGCATTGAGGAACAGCTTGTAGGTGCCGTGGGCCTGCGAACGGAACAGGATTTCGGGGCCGAACAGCCACACCGTACCCTTGCCCATCGTGGCCTCCGCCATCGCCACGCCGTCCTTGAGCAGCTCCTGACCCCACGCCCACCCCGAGCGCAGCGGCGTCGCGTTGTCGAACACCGCCAGCGGCCGCACACCCTTGGCGGCGGCATCGGGGCCGAGCTTCATCACCGGGCTGTTGTCGAACATCACCGCCGGGCGCGGCGCCATGCCGGCCGCGATGGTCGCCGACGTGTCGACCTTCACCTCGAGCACCGAACCCGGGATGTAATACTTCTCCCCCGGATACGGACGCCCGTTGGCGTCGGCGAGATAGTTGTCGATGGGCAGCCCCATCGCCTTGCCGATCCCGATGCTCGACCCGATCGCCACGACGCGCCCACCGGCCTCGGCGAACGCCTTGAGCGAGGCGGCCGACTTCTCACTCGACAGACGGCCCAGCTCCTTGCGGTACTCGGCCGGGATGAGCGTCGTGTCGGGCGAACCGCCGAAACCACGGCCGGCGCCCGCCTCGCTGAACATGCCGTCGGTCAGCACGATCACGTCGTACTTGGCCTTGAGGTTGCCGGCGTCGATTTCCTGCGGATACACCGTGGTGTAGCCAAACTCGAACTTCTCGAGGATCAGGCGCGTCCACCCCGTCGGCATGTTGCCACCGTAGCGGTCGACGAGCCCGATGCGGAGCGGCTGCACCGCTTGCGCGGCGCTCGGCTTGCTGTTGGCGGCCGCGAAGTTCACGCCGAGGTCCTGGGCGGCCTGCGCCACCACCCGGTCGGATGCGCCGCCGGCGGGAATGAACCACGAGCCGGCCGGCCACGTCATGTCGCCGTCCTTGAAGGCCGTCGGGATGCGCGACGCCTTCACCTTGGCCTTGCTCAGCCGGTTGGCGACCGTTGCGGCGTCATTCACCGACGCGTGGATGAAATAGCCCGCCTTGCCCTTGGCCACCGTGCCCGCGGGCATCGGTGTGATGCCGTTCACCTTCTCGAAGGGGCCCGTGAGGCCGCCGTCGAGCACCCGCTCGAACTCGATGCCCATCTGATAGGCGAGCGTCCAGCCGGCATTGTCGTACGGCGGGATCGGCGGGCCACCCGGATAGCGGAAGTCGTTCGGGTGATCCTGCGGCTCGAACATGTCGAGCACATGCGAGCGGAACGCCTGGTCGGTCTTGATCACCCACGAGCCGGCGGGGAACTGCTTGCCGTTGGCGCTGAACGCCCCCGTGGCCTTGTGCACGTCGATGCCCGAGTACTGCAACGCGCGGATGAACTTCGTGGCTGTGGGGAAGTCGTGCTGCGCGGCGCTCAGCACATAGGCGCGCGGGTCGCGGTTCTCCGGCTTCTTGAGCTCCGCCATGTAGCGGTCATTGGCCACCGCGTTCATCACGTTGGGGGCCATGCCGCCACCGCGCGGGCCACCGGCGCGATTCTCCGCTGCCACTGTGCCGCGGTCCTGCTGGATCTTCTCGGCCATCGCCGCCACGCGCTTGGGCGAGATGGTCCAGTTGTCACGCTGGCCGGCCTTGATCTGATCCTGGCCCATCACCCAGCGGTTGAACAGGAACGTCTCGCGGTAGCGCGAGGCCAGATCGAGGAAGGCGTAGTTGGCGCTCACCGAGTAGTCGATGGACTGCCGGAAGTGCCACTCCTGCGGCTCGATGGGCATGGGAAGGCCGGCCGAACGCACCTGCCGCTCCGGCACCAGCGCGATGCGCATGGGCGTCGGGTTGCCGATGGTCTCGGTAAGGATGCCGATCTGGTTGTGGTAGTAGCCCGTGGTACGCAGCCCACCGTTCCACCACGTGCTGTAGTTGGAACCGGCGCGGAAGGTGAGCCCCGGCTTGTGCTCGAGCACGAAGCGGTGATTGAGCGCCGCACCCACGAGATCGAGGCCCGTGATCATGGCCGGGTGGAACCAGAAGTTGGCCGGATCCCGGTACGGCGGCGCCGCCATGACCGTGCCCGTGGGGCCGGTCTGGTGATGGTTGTACATGATCTGCGGGTGCCACTCGATGAACAGCTGCTGCGACATGTTGCGCGTCTCGGCCAGCGCATTCATGTACGAGTCGCGATTGTTGTCGTGACCGGCGTACTTCTCGTACAGGCGGGGAATGGTGGACGTGGTGCGGCGCAGCTTGTCCGATTCCTTCATGTACCAGTTCGTGACGAGCTCCATGCCGTCCGGATTGGCGTGCGTCATGAGGATGACCACGTCGTTGAGGATGCGGAGCGTTTCGTCATCGGTGCGGCTGGAGAGCTGCCAGAGCGTTTCCATGAGCTGCTGGGCACCCAGCACCTCGGTGGCGTGCAGGCCACCGTCGATCCAGAAGATGACCTTGCCTTCTTTCGCCATCGCGGCCGCGGCGGCGGAATCGACGCCCTCGGCCTTGGCCAGCCTGGTGGCGATCTCCTTATGGCGGGCGAGCTTCCGGTGGTTCTCGGGGCTGGTGACGATGGCCATGATCTGCGGCCGCCCCTCCTCGGTGAGCCCGATGGTATCGATCGACACGCGGTCACTTTCCTCGGCTACCGTGGCAAACCACTGGTGCAGCTTCGTGTAGTTGGGGAGCTCGTAGTCGGCACCGATGCGGTGGCCGAAGAACTGCTCCGGCGTGGTGCGCGGTTGGGCCTTGAGCGCAGGCGGGGCGACGGCCGCGAACAGCAGGGCGGCGGTCAGCCGGGTGGCGTGACGCAGACTGGTCATGCGGGGGACGGGTGGAGAGGGCGCGGGGACGGCCCGAGGGGGCCATCGGACACCCCGGCACTGGGGGCGGGGCGAGGGGTACCGTCAGTCTACGATGCGGCCCGTTGGGGCGTTGGGCAAATGATTGTCCCGCGGGCCCGGTCCGGCGAAGTTTCGCCCATCATGTATCAGGCCCTCGGCGCTTCTCGCCGCCGCGGGGCCACCCGACCCCATTCCGGAGCACTCCCATGACGATGAGCTCGCCGCGCCGCCTGGCGCTGGGCCTCGTGTTGACGGCCGCCATGGCCGCCCCGCTTTCCGCCCAGGACAAAGGCGCCGCGCAGCCGCCCGCCAAGAAGGACGATCACGCGGCCATGCACGCCGAGCACATGAAGCGGATGCAGCAGGGCGAGCATGCGAAGGCGGAGGCGTGGAAGGAACTCGACGCCTACCACATGCTCATGATGGCCACGTGGCATCCGGCCAAGGACAAGAACGACATCTCGGCGACGCGCGCGAAGATCGGCGAGATGGTGACGGCGGCGAAGGCCGTGGGCGCGTCCAAGGCGCCGGCGGGGTGCCAGAAGCCCGAGTTGACCAAGGCACAGGTCGGGCTGACGGCCGAGACCGAGAAGGTGCAGAAGCTCGTGGCCGCCAAGGCTGACGACGCGGCGCTCAAGGCGGCCATGAAGGCGCTGCACGACGCCTTCGAAGTGCTCGAGGAGGGGTGCAACACGGGCATGAAGCACTGAACGACTGACGGCGTACGCCGTTCATGACTCGAACGTCCCCCGCTTCACCGCCACGCCACCTCGCACCATCCACGCTCCGCGGGCCATGACATCGGCCACGCGGAGCGTGTCGTCGAGCACCACCAGATCGGCGTCGGCGCCGACGGTGAGGCGCCCCTTGCCCGGCAGCCGCAACAGGTCGGCCGCGTTGCTCGTGAAGGCGGGCAGCACGGCTTCCAGCGGCAGCCCACGCGCGACGAGCGTACGCACCGTGGCCAGCAGCGACCCTGCATCTCCCACCCCCATGTGCGTCACTCGGCCGTCGGCGTCGAAGGTGGGCAGGCAGCCGCCGCCGTCGCTGCTCACGGTGACATGGGCAGCCGGTGCCCCCGACACGAGGTAGCGCGCCAACGCATCGGCCGCACTCCACGCGTCCTCGTCCTCGGCCACGTCGAAGGCGGTGATGTCCACCACGCAGCCGCGACGCGCCAGCTCCAGCGCCTCCTCGAACAGCGCCCGGCGCCGGTTCACGTGGGTGGGGTTGAACACCCGCGGCGGCAGCTCCGAGCGATCGAGCGCCTCGCGCACCAGCGCCAGGCCACGCGCGCCATCGCCCAGATGCAGGTGCAGGATGCCGGCCTTGCCCGTCATCAGTCCGCCCACGTGCGCATCGGCGGCCACGCGCAGCAGTTCGTCGAGCGTCGGCTGACTCGAGCGATGGTCGCTCACGGCCACCTCACCCACCCCGATGATGCGATCGATATGCACGATGTCGCCACGTACGCTGCCCGTGAGCGTGGCCGGTGGCAAGTGATAGCCACCGGTGTGACACCAGGCAGATAACCCCTCGGCGATCAGTCCGCGCGCCGTCACCACCAGTTCGGCCGTGGTGCGGGTGACGTCGTCGGTGCCCAGCACCCCCACCGCCGTGGTCACGCCGGCCAGTGTGTAGCGCGACAGCGGCGGCGCCGGCACCCGCGTGTGCGGTCCCGCCTCGCCGCCGCCGCCGGTGAGGTGCGCGTGCCCGTCCAGGAGGCCGGGAATCACGGTGCGCCCCTCCAGATCGGTCTCCTCCACGGCTAGCGACGCCGGCAGCGCTTCGAGGGCGTGGCCCATCCAGACGAGGCGTTCGCCGGCCACCAGGAGATCACAGCGGCCGCAGGGCGCCGGGGCGTAGACCGTCGCGTTTCGGAGGAGTCGCAGCATGCGGAACGTTACCCGATTGTGCCGTCGACGGTTAGCTTCTGGAACGGTGCCGACGTCGACGACGCCGGCGGGCGGTTCCCCTTGACCCTCGGCCTCACACTCGCATGCGTGGCTGGATTATTCCCATTGGCGGCAAGCTCTGCACGGCTGCCATCCTCGAGCGGTTCATCGACCTGTCGGGCGGCAGCGCGGCGCGCATCGCGGTCATTCCCACCGCCTCGAGCGAGCCGGACATGGGCACCTACTACGAGCGCGAGTTCCACCGCTACGGGGTGCGCACCGTGAAGGCGCTCAACTTCGAGCGGCGCACCGACTGCGATGATGCCGACTGGTTGGAGTGGCTCGGCACCGCCACCGGCGTGTTTCTCACCGGGGGCAATCAGCTCAAGCTCTCGAGCATCCTTGGCGGCACGCCAGTGGCCAAGCTGCTGCGGGTGCGCCACGCCGACGGCATGCACATCGCCGGCACCAGCGCCGGTGCCGCGTATCTCAGTGAGCACATGATCGCCTCGGGCAGCGAGGGCGCCACACCGCGGGTGGGCATGGTGAACCTGTGCGCCGGGCTCGGGCTTACCAACCGCATCATCGTCGATCAGCACTTCCGGCAGCGCGACCGGCTCGGGCGGCTGCTTACGGCGCTTGCCTACAACCCGTTCTGCGTCGGCTTCGGTGTGGACGAGGACACGGCGGCCTTCATCGGTCCGGATGAAACTGCCGAGATCATGGGCACCGGGGCCGTCACGATCGTCGATCCCTCGCAGGTGCAGTTCTGCTCCGTGGCCGAGGCCGCGCCCGGCGAGACCATCGACTTCGTGGGGGTGCAGGTGCACGTGCTCGGCGCCGGCTCCACGTTCAACCTGCACTCGCGCGTCGTCACGCCGGCCGCGCATGCGACTCCTCTCACGTATCGCTAGGCCGTCCATGCGCATCCTCGATCGCTCCGTGTATGTGGGGCCCAGCCATTACGCCCACTTCCCCGTCATCCGCCTCGTGCTCGACCTCGGCGTGCTTGAAGCGTGGCCCACGCGCCGCCTCGGTGATGGGTTCGTGCAGGCGCTGCTCGCGGCGCTCCCTGGCCTTCACGAGCACGGCTGCTCCTATGGCGAGGCGGGCGGCTTCATTCGGCGCATGACGGAAGACGATGGCACCTGGCTCGGGCATGTACTCGAGCACGTGGCCATCGAACTGCAGAACGTCGCCGGCGCTCATGTCACGTTCGGCAAGACGCGGGAAACCACGCAGCCCGGCGTGTACGACGTGGTCTTCGAGTACGAGCAGGAGGAGGTGGGACTCGAGGCCGCCGAGGTGGCGGTCGATGTACTGCAGTCGCTGCTGCCGGCCGAGCTGCGGGCGCCGGATTTCGATCCGGCCTTCGACCTGGCCGAGCGCCGCGATACGTTCATTCGCTACGCGCAGCGCCGAGCCTTGGGGCCGAGCACCGCGAGCCTCGTGAAGGCCGCCGGGGACCGTGACATTCCCTGGCTACGCCTCAACGAGCAGAGCCTCATCCAGCTCGGTTACGGATGCCGGCAGCAGCGCATCCAGGCCACGATTACGGGCCGTACGTCGCACATCGCCGTGGAGCTCGCCTCCGACAAGGAGGAGACCAACCGCATTCTCGCCAACCTCGGCCTGCCGGTGCCCAAGCAGCGGCTGGTGCAGAGTGCCGAGCGGGCCGTGGCGGCCGCCGAGCGCATTGGCTATCCGGTGGTCACCAAGCCCTACAACGGCAATCATGGGCGTGGTGTATCGGTGGCGCTCATGACGCCCGACGACGTGCGAGCCGGGTTCGCGCGCGCGCAGGAGATCTCGCGCAGCGTGATCGTGGAGAGCTACATCACGGGACACGATCATCGCCTGCTGGTGGTGAACGGCGAACTGGTCGCGGCGAGCAAGCGCGAACCAGGCAAGGTCGCCGGCGACGGCGTGCACACCGTGGCGCAGCTGGTGGCGATCGTCAATCAGGACCCGCGTCGCGGCATCGGCCACGAGAAGGTGCTCACGCAACTGGAGCTTGACGAGCAGGCGCTCGGGCTGCTGGCCAAGAAGGGGTACACCCCTGACTCCGTGCCGCCGGCCGGCGAGGATGTGTACCTGCGTCTCACCGCCAACCTTTCCACCGGCGGCACCGCGGCCGACGTCACCGATATCATTCACCCCGACAACGCGGAGATGGCTACGCGCGCCATCCAGGCCATCGGGCTCGATGTGGGTGGCGTGGATTTCCTCACGCCCGACATCGCGCAGTCGTACAAGGACGTCGGCGGGGCCATCTGCGAGGTGAACGCGGCGCCGGGGTTCCGCATGCACATGGCGCCCAGCGAGGGGCGCCCGCGCGACGCGGCCGGCAAGGTCATCGACATGCTGTTCCCGGAGCGCGCGCCGAGCACCATTCCCATCGCCGCCATCACCGGCACCAACGGCAAGACCACCACGTCGCGCCTGCTGGCGCACATCCACAAGCTGGCCGGCAAGCGGGTGGGCCTCACCACCACCGACGGCGTGTACATCGACGGCCAGCGCACGGTGGAGGGCGACATGACCGGCCCCACGTCGGCGCGCATCGTGCTGAGCGATCCGGCGGTCGAGGTGGCGGTGCTGGAAACCGCGCGCGGCGGGCTGCTGCGCGCCGGCATGGCCATGCGCCATGTCGACGTGGGCGCGGTGCTCAACATCCAGCCCGATCACCTCGGGCAGAAGGGCATCGAAACGCTGGAGCAGTTGGCCGAGATCAAGCGCACGGTGGTGGAGATTGCGACCGACACGGCCGTGCTCAACGCCGACGATCCGCACACGCTGCGCATGGCGGCATTCACGAAGGCCAAGCATGTGTGCTACGTGACGATGGACCCGGCCCACGACCTGGTGCGGGAGCACATCCGGGCCGGCGGCCGCGCCATTGCGCTGGAGGCGGGCGTCAACGGGCAGATGATCACGATCTACGACAAGGGTGGCCACATTCCGCTGCTGTGGACGCACCTCATTCCGGCCACGCTCGAAGGACGGGCGACGTTCAACGTGCAGAACGCGATGTTCGCGGCCGCCATGGCCTTCGCCATGGGCGTACGATTGGAGGACATCCGCCACGGCCTGCGCACCTTCGACACCACGTTCTTCCAGGCGCCGGGGCGCCTGAACGTGTACGACGAGCATCCCTTCAAGGTGCTCTTCGACTACGGGCACAATGCGCATGCGGTGGGGGCGCTCTGCGACCTCGTCAATCGCATGCGGCCGGCCGGGCGTCGCCTGTGCGTGCTGTCGGCCCCGGGCGATCGACGCGACGAGGACATCCGCGCCATCGCCAAGGTCGCGGCGGCTGCCGGCTTCGATCACTACATCTGCCGGCGCGACGACCCGCTGCGCGGGCGCGGTGAAGACGAAGTGCCACGCATGCTGGTCGAAGGGCTCGTGGCGAATGGCATCGGTCCCGACGCCATCACCACCATCGTCGACGAGCAGCAGGCCATCGAGGCGGCGTTGCGCATGGCTCGGCCGGGCGATCTGCTCTTGATCTTCGCCGACGCGCTGGCTCGCGGCTGGAAGCAGATCGTGAACTTCCGCCCTGATGCCGACGCGCTGGTGTTGCCGGCGCCGCGCGCGGCCCGCGCGGTGCCCCGGGCGGCCATCACCGAGGTGGCCCCTGCCGACGACGCAACGCCGCCGCGCGATACCGGCATGCCCGTATCACGCTGGCGCTCGATGGGCGACGATTTCGTGCTCATGCATGACGGGCGCGGCGTGATTCTCAAGGCCGAGGCCAGCGACTGAGCGCATGCGTCTTTCCGCGTGAGCGTGCGCGCATGACGAGGGACCAGTGACGGACGTTGCCGCCGGCGCCGAGCCGGAGTACCCGTCACCCACCATCGTCGATTCACGGCGGCTGATGGGCGCCAACTGGTACAGCGCGCAGCCAGGCGCCGTGCTCGAGGTGCGCATGGACGACGAAGCGGCGCGCCGCGCGGTCGATCAATGGCCGTACGAAGCGCGCACGCTCGCGACCGCGCTAGGGTGGACCGATGCGCAATTCGTCTCGCGCCATGGCACGCGCGAGGCCACGTGCTTCCTCACGGCACCGCTCGATGGCCTCATGACGGCGACTGCGGTGGCGGAGCGCGCATGGGTGCGCGCCGAGGCGTACATCGCGGCGCAGGATGACGCGGCACGTCCTGTGGCTGACCTCGCGCACGATCTGCCCCCGTTGCGTGCGGCGCTGGCTGAGGAGCGTGCGCGCCTGCAGCCCGTGGTGGCGTTGGCGCGCGAGGCGGCCGCACGTCACCTCGCGTTCCAGCTCGACGACGAGGCGTGCAGTGCGGGGAGTGGGGCAGGTGGCGTGACGTGGCCGCTCGACGCGCTGCCCGGCAGCACCGCGGTGCCGTGGCACACGCTGCACGAAGTGCCCACGGTGCTGGTCACCGGCAGCAACGGCAAGACCACCACCACGCGGCTCGTGGCGGCGATGTTCCGCGCCGCCGGACGCACGACCGGCTGGAGCTGCAGCGACGGGGTGTGGGTCGCACGCGACGACGAACGCCGCGAGGTGGGCACCGGCGACTACACGGGGCCGGCCGGCGCGCGGCTGGTGCTGCGTGATCGCACCGTAGAGGCGGCCGTGCTGGAGACGGCGCGCGGTGGCATGCTGCGGCGCGGGCTCGCCACCACGCGGGCCACGGCGGCGGTGATTACCAACATCAGCATGGATCATTTCGGCGAGTACGGCGTGCACTCGCTGCGCGATCTTGCCGAGGTCAAGGGTGTGGTGACGCGCGTGGTTGGTGAGGACGGATTCGTCGTGCTCAACGCCGACGACCCGGAGCTCGTGGCCCTGACGCCGTCGATCGGTGCGCGCATCGTGTGGTTCAGCACGAACGCCGGTCACCCGTTGGTGCTGCGCGGTGTGGATGCCCATGGCTACGGTGCCGAGCTGCATGAGGAGCGGGCACGCATCGCCGATCATGGCGGCTGGACCGACCTCGGGTCCGTGGAGGAGATGCCGATCACGATGCAGGGCGCGGCGCGCTACAACGTGGCCAACGTGCTGGCCGCCGCCCTCGCGGCCGCCTGCGCCGATGTGCGGCCCGAGGTGTTGCAGGCGACGCTGGCGAGTTTCGGTGCGTCCGCCGCCGACAACGCCGGCCGTCTCCATCGCTACACGCTGGGCGGCGTGACGGTGCTGACCGACTATGCGCACAACCCCGAGGGCATCCGCGCGCTGGCCGAACTCGCGGCCTCGCTGCCGGCGCAGCGGCGCCTCCTGGTGCTCGGTCAGGCCGGCAATCGCGATGATGAGCAGTTGCGCGCCCTCGCCGTCGCCGCCTGGGCGGCGCTCCCCGCCGATCGCGTGATCATCAAGGAGATGCCCACCATGCTACGCGGGCGGGCGCCGGGTGAGATCCCGGCGGTTCTGCGCCGAGCCCTTGAGGGGGCGGGAGCTCCGCCGGCGCACATCAGCGTGGCCTCCACGGAGTTCGACGCCGTACGCGAGGCGCTCACATGGGCGAGGCTCGGTGACCTGCTGGTTCTGCCCACGCACACCGAGCGGACGCGCGTGGGCGACCTGCTGGCGCGGTTGGAGGCGTCGGGGTGGCAGCCGGGTGACCCACTGCCGGACTGAGCGCGACGGTGCGGGACCTCCGGCGTGCCCGGCCTCGCGTAGCTGTCAGAGCCGCGACCCGCACCGGCGGCCGTCGACGCCACGTTGCGGTTTGAGCCGCTCGAAGACGCTCACCTGATCTTCGTCGGCCGGCTTGGGCCCCATCCAGCCTTCCTCCCTGGTGTCAGTCAGCCCCCACACCGTGTCCCAGCAGGCCATGAACGCAATCGGGGCCTCGCCGAAGCGCGCGAGGTTGTTGAGCGGATTCCACGTGCCACCGTACAAGCCGGAGTAGGTGCCCGTGGCCACCCACCGGCCGGCCGGTAGCGTGCCGGCCGTGTACGGCCCGCGGCCCTCGAGATCGCGGACCGCCGTCAGCGTGACGATCACCGAGTCGTCCGGCGCCGTGGGGAAGCGGACATCGGTGGAGAAGCCGAAATAGAAGCTGCTGTCACGCGGTACGCTGCCGATCATCTGCCAGTCGTCGTGAATGACGCCGTGTCGGAAGATCAGCAGCGTCGTGTCGCGACCGCGACGGCGGTTCGCGATGCGCAGTGTGAGCTCACCCGCCAGAAACGCCCCGCGATCGGCGAACTTCCAATGAAATCGCGTCCCCGCGATCGGCAGCTTGAAGTACAGTGTGCGCTCGGCGGACCGACTCAGGAACGTCGGCACGCGGCCGTCGCACCATGACAGCCAGAACGAGCACAGCACGAAGAACCAGGGCGCTACGCGCGCCAGCCGGCGGCGGTTCTTCGAGGGCTCTGCCGATGCCGCCACTGTCGCTGCACTCACGAAACACTCCGGAACGACATCGTGAAAATACACGAACCTCGAACGAACCACCCGGAGCGCGATCTGGGGTGGGGCCGTTCGAGGTTCGCGATGTGAAGCGACTACTGCCCTACGGGTGCATCACACGATCTCGCACGCCCCACCCGCACACGCCACCGTATCGGCCAGCGTGGTCATGTCCGTGCCTTCCCACAGCGCCGTGTAGTCCACCGGGCGGTAGTTGAGTGCATTCCACTTGGCCATGTCGGTCTCGGTCATGACCTCTTCGCGCGGCGCCTGGGCATAGACCTTGTCGCCCGTTTCGCGGAGCAGCGAGATGCCGGTGAAGTACTGGCGGTTGTCCCAGATGAACTGCTGCACGGCGTCCCACTCGTCGTCGCGCACGGTGACGGTGTTGGAGACGTTGTGGTGGAGGCCCGGGTTGTAGCGCTCATGCCGGCGGCCGGCCACCACCCAGTGCTGCTGCACGAGGCGCACGTACTCGAGGAACTGCACTGCGCCCACGTCCTTGCGCAGAATGGCATCGCTCGGCGCCGTGACCGGGAAGGTGATCACGTCGGTGGTATCGGGATCCCACGCTGACGATTCGGTCATGTGCGGATTGTTCAGCTTGAACCACTGGTACACCGGCTCCGTGCGGGCCGCCTGCACGCGGCGGAAGTAGTGCCGCGCATGGTGCGGGTGAATGCCCGAGCCGGCACCGAGCACGAGGCTGGCGGTGCCTTCCGGCTTCACGCAGGTGATGCGTGCCGCCGCAGGAATGCCGAGCGTTTCGGCAACCGCCGCGTTGGTCTCGAGGCACGCCTGGGCGCCGCGCTCGAGCACCTGCGGGTCGAGCAACAGCGACGGACGGTCGAGAATGCCGCAGATGCTCACGCCCAGCAGCGACTCGCGCTCGTTGATGAAGCGCGTCGCGGCGCCGAGGTACGGAATGTCGGTGTACGCCGCCTGCAGCGTGCCGAGTAGCGAGGCCGCGCGGCAGTTGGCCAGGAACTCGGCTTCGTCGGCGCAGGCGTTGGCATTGATGGTGGTGAGGTTGCACATCTGCCAGCCGCTCACCGTGCTGCCGAGCGGCACGTCGGGGCGGCCATACTCGGCCAGCTTGGCCTGGGCGGCCTCATCGACCACGGCGAACGGCGCGAGACCAATCTCCACGCACGGGTTCGCGCCGTACTCCACGTCTTCCACGAAGTAGAAGCCCGGCTCGCCGAATTCCTTTTGCAGTTCGAAGAGGCGCTGGAAGTCGGCCACATCGGAGCCGTCGCGCACGAGCACGGCGGAGTTGTTGGACTTGCCGCGCTGCGGATTGGTTTCGAACCAGTTGCCCGTCTTGGCCGACGCCATCTCGTCGTCGTCGGCCGAGAAGAGGCAGATGGTGGCCGAGCGGCGAATGCCGCCCGAGAGCACCGCTACCGCGACGTGCATGAGGATGTCGTACACCTCGATCGGGCGCAGCGCGCGACCGGGCACGCGCTCGAGCATGCGCTCGACGGCCGTGAGCGCCGTCTTGAGCGGCAGGTGCCCCGGCGCGCGGCCGCCTGACGTGCGCAGCGGCTGGCCACGCCCGCGCACGCGGCTGTAGTTGAACTCGATCTTGGTGCCGTCGAGGTAGCTGGTCATGAGCGCGTGCAGCGCGTCCGCCCACCCTTCGAGCGTGTCGGCGATCTCGTAGTGCACCACCGGCAGCTCGTTTTCCGGCGCCCGCAGCGGGAAGTGCGGGAGCTGCGCCACGTGGGTCTTCTGCACGCTGAAGCCCACACCCGTCCCCGACATCAGCAGGAAGAACGCCTCGCGGAACGCCTCGATGCGGTTGATGTGCGTGAACGCGCAGTTGAACATGCGCGCGTTGTTGGCCTCGATGGCGCGGCCACCGAACTGCAGCGAGCGCATGGAAGGGAGGATGGCCTTGCGCTGCAGCGCCGCTTCCGTTTCTGCCATGAGGGCGCGCAGCGTCTGGCCGCCGAGGGCCGCCAAGGGCGTGTCGAGCCTGTCAGCGAAGTGCGCGCGGTGCATGTCCATGACCCGCGTGAACGCCTCGTTCGGCGTTTCGCGGCGGCCAAGGTCATCCCGGTAGCGCGAGTAGCGCGACAGGAAGATGTAGTCCTGCAGACCGTTCTCGGCGTGGGCCGCGAGGCGCACCTGCGCCCGCTGGGCGCGGTAGATGACGTATCGCTTGGCCACGTCCCAGTGGCCGCGGGCGGCGATCATCATTTCGACGATGTCCTGGATCTCTTCGACCGTCGGGACGTGATCCTGTGCCTTGCGCTCGACGGTGTTGACGACGAGCTGCGTGATTTCGCAGACGTCGGCGAAGTCGGTGAAGCCGAGGCCGAAGCGATGCGCCGCGTCATTGTGATGCGGGTTGGGCGCGTCGTCGTGGCGGGAGGCGTAGAACGCCAGGGCGATGGCCCGGGTGATGTGCTCGGGATCCCAGGGGGCCCGTCGGCCGTCGCGCTTGATGACCTCGGTGAGAGTCCGGACACCGACCGGATCATAGCTGCCGAAGGTCGAACGCCCACTGTTCTCGCGGGGCTCGATGGTGCGCGGGGCGACGGAGGTGCTCATTGGGGTCTCCAGAGGTTGGCCAACGGTTGCACACCCCCCGAGGACATCGCCCGTCGGCTCTCCCCGGTGACGCCGTCGTCACCAACGAGAAGGCTTCTTGCGTGACCGGCAAGAAGCCCGAGCGGGGCCGCGCGCACCCGACGAGCTGGTGCAGCGAAGCAATCCCCGGCGATCCCTCCCTCGAGGGGGCGCGCGGACAGTGGCACGGGCAGGTCTTCTGGCTCGGGATTCGTCCTCGGAAGCGGCCTTCCCGCGCCCGGTGAGCGCAGTGGCGGGAAGCTTCCTCGTCCTCCCTTACAGCGGCGGGGCCGCCCCGGGGTTGCACCGGGTTCCCTTTTCAGTCCGACGCTCCCGAAGCAGCGCCAGACACCTGTGCCTATGTTGTGACAGCGAACGGTGGAACGTCTTGCCCGGTTCCACACGTGTGGCCGAGCAAGGGACCGGCAACTTCCGGTTTTTCGGGTGGGGAGTCAAGAGACAGTTTGACCGGCCCTCGCGAGACGGCGAACTCGGCGATTCACCCGTCGGATAAACTGCCGAGTGTGCTCGGTCGCGCTCGTCACCACCGCGCAAGGCGCGGGGGCGGAGCGCTGCTCACGGGCGCAGCCTGACCGCCGGAATCCGCCGCGTTTCCTCGAACCCCGACACCAGATACGAGCGGGACCGGGGATAGGTCGAGTCGTAGGGGCCATCGGTGAGAATAGTCTCGCCGGTCTCCTGGCTCACATACCACACCTCCGGCTCGGCGCCGGTCTCGAGCAGCACGCGCCAGCAGGCGAACCGCCCCGAGAACGTCTGCACGGTGTCGACACCGGCCACGCGCAGATTGAGCAGGGTAGGCTGCCCGATCGCGAACATTCGACTGTCTCCCGACAGCACCCCGATGCTTCCGCGCCACCCCGGCGCCAGCGGAACCGCGCGCAGCAGCAACCGCAGCGCCGCCTCGCTCGGCACGAAGATGTGCGACGACACGAGCCGTTTGGTGGTGCCGAAGCGGAACGGCACTCGGCTGCCGCGCGGAGTCGGGCCCAGTCGGCCCGCGTCGATGGAGTCGGTCTCGACCAGGGAGGTGTCGGAAAACGACTGGCGCACGTTCAGGATGCCGGCGTCGTAGCGCCGTTGGCGCGGGCGCAGCGTTGCGCCGTCCAACCAGAGCGTATCCACCAACCGGCCGAGCTGCGGCGGCGCCTCGAGGGCACGGGCAAGCGGTTGCTCCACGACCACCCGCCACAGACGGCGGCCCTCCTGCCGAGCGCTGTCCACCGTGATGTCGTAGGTCTGGTGCGGCACGAGTTCGTGGTAGGCATTGGCCGATAGCCGCACGTACGACCGGCGGCCCGACACCAGGCGCGATGGATCGACTTGGGTGATCGGCGGAAACGGTACCGAGGGCGGCGTACCAGGCCGCTGGGCCTGCGCGATCACCGGCCATGGCGTCAGCAGCCCCGCCAGCTCACTCGCGGGATTCGCCGAAGGCGCCGCCGCCTCCCCGGCCCGCGATGCCGCCGCCGCCGCGGGCTCCGCCACGGTGGCCGATGCCCCGGTGCCACGCGCTCTGGCTCCCGGCGCGCCGTGGCCAGCATCGGGGCCCCAGATCGCCACCGCCCCCATGGCCGCGACGCCGGCGGCCAGCATGCCCCAGCGCCACCGGGTCGTGCCGCCGACATGTGCCGACGTCGCGGCCGATACCGACGCCGCCCACCCCGACGCGGGCGTTTCCGTCGTGGGCAGCAGGACCCGCGCCCCCTCGGCGCGACTCCGCCCGATTCGCGCCAGTACCCGGTCATCGGCTGGCAGCCTATCCAGCGCCCGGAGCTCGGCCGCCAGATGCGCCACCGCCGGCGGCAGCGATTCGTAGTTCCCGGTGGACTCCGTGTCGTCGGTCATGCGAGACTCCCGAGCAGGCCGCGCAGCTGCTGCACCGCCCGGTGCAGACGGACTTCCGAGGCGTTGGGGGTGATGCCCAGCAAGGCGGCGATTTCCGCGTGGGAAAGGTCGAGCACCACCCGCAGCACGAACACATGGCGCAGCGCCGGCGACAGCGACGCCAGGGCACGGTGCACGCGATCGGCGACCACCACATCGCCCGTGTCCGCGGGTACGGCCACGGTCTCCAGCGCGGCGTCGTCTGCCTCGAAGCGCGAGCCATGCCGCTGCCGGGCCAGCGCAACCCGGGTCGCGATGCGCGCCAACCAGCCACTGAACTGGCCGCGCTCGTCGTACCGGGCGAGCGCCTCGGGCAACCCCACGAACACATCGTGGACCACATCCTCGGCGTCGGCGCGGGACGCGGTGAGCTTGTAGGCGAGGGCGAGCAGCGCCGGAGCGTACGCGCGGTAGCAGGCGGCCAGCGCGTCGGCATTGCCAGCCCGTATGGCCGCCAGGTCGGGCACCGCTCCCGGCGCCGGCCGCGCCGGCGCATGGGGCATGATGGACACAGGCATATGCAAGAGAAGACGTGGCGGCTGCGAAACCTTACATGCGCGCCGGAGCCGTCACGAGGTCCCATCCGAACTCAGCCATTCTGCGGGGCGAAATCCCGCCGGTGTTGCTTGACGGCATCGGCCTTAGGTCCCACTCTCCGGGGCGCACCATCGCGTGAGAACCCCGCCGATCCCGGTCTGGAGGTATCGAATGAACCGTCGTCTGTGCATCGCAACCGTGGTGGCCGCTTTCGCCACCGGACTCGCCGCTCCCCTCGCCGCCCAACCCAAACCTGCCGCGCCCGCCGCGGCGGCCCGTCCTGCCATCGCCACCAAGGTGGAGTACGTGATGGTCGAGGGTGCCGACTACGCCTTCAAGTCGCCCCCCACCGTCAACAACGGCATCGTCACCTTCAACCTCGTGAATGTCGGTTCCGACCTGCATTCCATGACGCTGCTGGAGCTGCCGGCGACGCACACGTTGCGTGAGTTCCTCGACATGTACCACACCAAGGGCATCATCCCGCCCTGGATGCCGACGCTCGGGCAGACGGCCACCATCGCACCCAAGCAGGAGACCTTTTTCACGGCGCGACTCAAGCCGGGCAAGTACATCCTCGCCTGTCTCATTCCGGGCAAGGACGGCCGCGCGCACACCGAGAAGGGCATGGTGCAGCTCATCACCGTGAAGTGATGCGTCGGGGTGGTGATGTCACACGGGGCCGGCCGACTGCTGTCGACCGGCCCCGTGTGCATGTCACATCGCGATCTTCTTGCCTTCGAGCTTCTTCTTCATCTCCCGCAGGTGCTCGTCCATCTTGAGCCGCGGGATGCCGTCCTTCAGCCACGTGGGCGCTGGCTGCCCCTTGAGGTAGCTGTCCCAGTACTCCATCAGGCGCAGCGAGTAGTCCTTGCGGTTCTTCATCTGCGCGAGGCCGTGGTTCTCGCCCACGTACTCCAGCAGGATCACATCCTTGTTCAGCTGGCGCAGCGTGTTGTAGAACGTGATGCCCTGATTGAAGTCCACCGCGCCGTCCTTGTCATCGTGCAGGATGATGAGCGGCGTCCTGATGCGATCGGCGAACCGATTGGGCGAGTTGCGCTCGTAGGCCTCCTTGTTCTCCAGGAAGTTGCCCTTGAAGCGCCCTTGCGAGCTCTGGAAGATGCCCTGATTGGTGTTGCCGGTGTTCCAGTACACCGAGCTGTACATGCTCACCATGTCGGTGAGCGGCGCGCCGGCCACGGCACTCTTGAACAGGTTCGTCTGCGTGATCAGGAACGACGTCTGATAGCCGCCCCACGAGTGGCCGTGCAGCCCCACGTTGGCCGAGTCCACGATGCCGGTGCGAATGGCCGCCTTCACCGCCGGCACCACGCTCCACACCGCACTCATGCCGGGGTCGTTGATCTTGTACACGATGTCGGGCAGGAACACTGCGTAGCCGCGCGACGTATGCGCACCAATCAGCGCATTGGGTGAGCTCGAGAAGTTCGGCGAGTTGAAGGTGTTCAGGTTGTCCGACTGCCGCTCGTAGATGAACACCAGCGTGGGATACTTCTTGCCCGCTTCGTAACCCGCCGGCAAGTACAGCGCGCCCTGCAGCGAGTCACCCTTCTCAGTGACGTAGTCCACGAGGCGTGAACCGGCCGACCAGGCCACGTTGTTGAGATTCGGGTTGGCGTCGGAGAGCCGCACTGAGTCGGCGATCGTGCCGCCGGCGAACGACACCCGCCAGTAATCGGGAAAGCGCGTGGCGGTCTGGATGCCGGCCACCCACACCTCGGCGTCACGGGCCCGCATGGGGGTGTGCCGCGCATCGCGCCACCCGGTGAGCACCACCGCGCCGGGCCTCGCGGCATCGATGCGCACCAGCGCCTCCTTCTTGCTGCGCTCCTGCATTGCGGCCATGTACACCGGCTTGCCGAGGTCGATGCCGCGCTCGCGCGGGTCCACGGCAATGCGACGGCTGTATCGGATACCCTTGGCCTTTCCGTCGCCGGTGAGGTTGGTCCACGCGCCGCCCTTCACGCTCACGCGCCATACATCCCAATTGTCGTTGATGAGCGCGAAGCGGCCGTCCTTGCTCCACCCCACCACCGGCGTGGGCGGCCGGTCGACGTTGTGATCGTCCTCGGTGTCGATGAACGACGTTGGGGCGCCCGTGGTGATGTTGGTGGTGACCTTGGTGGCCACATCGTACGCGTGAAAGTTGCCGTCGTCCCAGAAGAGCACCGTGCGCCCGTCGGGGTCGAGTGACGGCTGGGCGCGCAGGGCCTTCACCACGAGCGTCTTTTCGCCGGTCTTCGCGTTGACGAGATACACGTCGCGCTTCTGCAGGCCGTCGGTGCTGGCCTGGCGTTCGTAGGGCTGATTGTCGGTGCCCAGCAGCCACGCGTCGCGCCCGCCGAGGATACCGGTGCGGATCACCTCGTCGGTGAGCTGCACGAGCTTCTCGCCGGTGGGGTAGTACGCCGCCATGAAGGAGAAGCCCTTGTCGGCCTGCTCCTGCACCAATTGCATGGACTGCAGCCGCGCGTCCTTGCCGTGCCACAGAATCAGCGTCGGCTTCTCTTCGTCTTCGAGTTGCTCGCTCTTGGGGAGCGGTGGCGTGGCCACGCGCAGCCCCACGACCATCGCGTCCATCGCCTCGGTCCAGCGCGGCGTGCGGTCGGGGCTGATCTCCATCCCCTGCGGGACCGTGCCGCGGCCGCCCTCGCCCACCGAAGCGCGCCGGTTGGTGCCGCCCACATCGGCGAGGCCGAAGGCCCCCCACGTGGTGTCGGTGCCGGCGCTGTCGGGCTTGCCCTTGAGGAACGACAGCGCGGCCAGCGTATCGCTCCACGACAGGCGGCGATAGAGCGCCTTGTCGGCATCGAGCGACTGCACCACGCCGGTACGCAGGTCACGCAGCTGCACGCCGTTGCCGATGCGTTCACGCGCGTCGATGGCATAGGCGAGCCAGCGTCCCTTTTCATCGAAGGCGAAGTCGCCGACGTTGCCGATGTTGAACAGCGCCTCGGTGCCCAGCTCATGCAGCAGCAGATCGGTGCCCTCCACTCGGCCGGCGCCGCCACCAAGCGGGTTGCCGCCCATGCCGGGGGCACCGGGGGCCGGGCCGCCCGCGCCGCCGCCGCCGCCGCCGCCCGTCGGCGCGTCGGGGCCGTAGGCCTGCATGGCCAGGAACTTCGGGGCGTCGCCACCGAAGGCGATGCGCCGCACGCGCTCGAATTCGCGCTGGGCACCCGTGGCGAGGTTCACCACCAGCGCCCGGGTCTGCACGGGACGGCGCTGCTGCCGGAGCCGCTTGGCATCGGCCGCCTTCGGGTAGACGAGGATCGCCGCCCACTTGCCGTCACCCGACAGCTGCAGCCCGGGGTTGGCACCGCCGCCGCCCGGCCCACCGGCCACGGCTGGCGCTTCGCCGATGGGGTAGCGGTGCACCGTACCGCCAGCCGTGGTCTGCCGCACGATCACTTCGGCGTCGCCCTCGTTGGGCGCGACGATGTACGCCATCCACGCACCGTCATTCGAGAGCGTGGCGCCGCGAATGGACTTCCAGGCCGAGATGTCGGCCGGGGTCATGGCGTGCGGTGCGGTGGTGGCGGCGTTCTGGGCGTGGGCCGCCTGCGGCGCGGCGAACGCGGCCGCGGCCAGCAACAGGGGAAGGGACAGCGCCGTCGGGCGCCGGGAGGGCGAGCGCATCGGGACTCCGGGTGAAGGACGTCCGAAGATACGTGCCGGTCCGGCGCTGCGTTCGTACGTCCTGGCTGCTGTACCCCACCAGCCGTCGCGTCAGGAGACGCGGGGGCGCCTCGCCGTCAGAATCACGCGCCACACCCCACCGAACAGCGTCAATCCCGCGCCGACGACCGGCAACAGCATCCCGTACAGCCAGGTGTCCGGCTCGGCGGCCCGAAAGACCAGCGCGTGCAGGGCGAGCTCGAGCAGCGCCGTCACCAGGGTCACCACCAGGGGGCGCTCGCGTTCCATCCAGGCCGCGATGTAGCCAAGCAGCGCGAAGCGCACCGCGCCTGCCAGCAACAGTCCGGAGATCACTACGGCGGGGGAAAGTGCGAGATGCGGCGTGGCCGCTCCCTCCTGCAGGGCGCGCCAGCTGCCGATCGACATGGCGCCGGCGAAGAAGGCGCCCATGCCAAGCAGCACCCACGCCGCCAGGGCTTTCTGTCCCCAGTCGAGGAAGTGCGCGACTCCCACACCCCGGAGGCCGTCGCGCACCGCATGCGGAAAGGCGCGCGCAATCTCGACCCCGTACCAGAGCCGCCCGCACGACTGGCCGGCCGTGGCGCGCTGAACCTGCACCTCTTCGAGGTCACCCAGCACATCATCCACGAACAGGGGCGACGCCCCCACGGCACGGAACAGCGGCGCGGCGAGCGAATGCGGCATGGGCATGACCGGGGAAGAGTCGAAGGCGTGGCTATCGAGTGACATCGTCAGACCGGCGACACGACTGGAAGCCCCCACGCCACATCGGCGCGGCGGCGGAAGTCGTCGAGCGCGCGGGCGCCGGTGCCGGTCACGGTGAACAGGCGACGCGCCCGCCCGCCGCGCATCGCCCGCGGCTCGTCGACCCGGGCCACAACGAAGCCTTTCGCCTCGAGCCGCTGCAGCACCGTGTAGATCGCGCCCACGGCGTGGGTCCGCCCGGTGCGCTCGGCCATGACCCGCCGGATCTCGAGGCCGGAGGCTCCGTCGCCGAGGGCAGCGACCGTGGCCAATACGGTGGTCTCGAGGGTCCCTCGCAAGGCGTCGGTCATGACCACAGTGTAGAACAAATAGTACGCTCGTGTCAACGGGCGGGCCGCTTGCGTTTTGGTGTACTAGTACACATAGTACACAATGCTTCCGTTTCCCGTAGTCCTCACCGCCGGCGAATCCCCCTTCCGGCAGGTCGTGTACGCGGCCACCAAGGCGGTTGTTGCTGGCGTGCTCCCAGCCGGCACGGCCTTTCCGTCGGTCCGGGAGATCAGCCAGGCGCTCAAGATCAACCCCAACACGGCCCACAAGGTGGTGGCCGAATTGGTGCGGTCGGGGGTGCTGGAGGTGCGACCGGGCATCGGCACCGTGGTGGCGGACCGTGCCGAAGCCTCGGCCGCGGAGCGGCGGGCGTTGCTCTCGGCGCCCGTCGAGCAGTTGGTGGTGGAGGCCAAGCGGCTCGGGCTTACCGAAGACGATCTGCTCGGCGCCGTCTCGGCGCGGTGGGCCGAGCTTTCAGGATATTCCCCGGCGATTGCGGCGAGCCACGCCGCCATGGAGTGACATGTGCAGTCTGACCTGACCAACCTCCCGCTGGTCGTCCGCGCGACGGCCCTCACGCACGCCTATGGCCGACGCACCGTGCTGCAGGGGCTCGACCTGTCGGTGCCTGCCGGCGCGATGTACGCCCTGCTCGGCGAGAACGGTGCCGGCAAGTCCACACTGCTGCGACTGATCGCCGGTATCGAGCCGGTGCGCCGCGGCACCCTCGAGCTGTTCGGGGTCTCCGGCCGCAGCCTCGCGATGGCGCAGCGACAGCGCCTCGCGTATGTGGCCGAGGGGCAGCAACTGCCGGGGTGGATGCGGCTGTCGCAGCTCGAAGGCTACAGCGCGCCCCTGTACCCCACGTGGGATGCGGCGTTGGCGACCCGGTTGCGCGACCGTTTCGCGCTCGATCCGATGCAGCGTGTGTCGCAGATGTCACGCGGGCAGCGCATGAAGGCGGCGCTGCTGTGCGCACTCGCGTCGCGGCCGGCCCTGCTGCTCATGGACGAGCCGTTCACCGGCATCGACGTGGCCACCAAGGATGATCTCGTGCGCGGCCTGCTCGACACCGCCACCGGCGAGGGGTGCACGGTGCTGGTGTGCACGCACGACATCGCGGAGATCGAACTGCTCGCCGACTGGGTGGGCTTCCTGCGCGACGGGCGCATCGAGGTGTCGGCCCCGCTGGAGTCGCTCCGCGAGGGGTACAAGCGGGTCGAGCTCACGCTGGCCGCGCAGGCCACAGTGCCCACGCGCTGGCCGTCTTCGTGGTTGCAGGTGCAGCAGGCCGGTCACCGCGTGTCGGCGCTGATGCCGCACGACGATGCCCACGGCGCGGCGCGCGGGTTGCCGCGGCTGGCGGCCCAGGTGGATGTGCACGAGGTGACGCTCAAGGAACTCTATCTGGCGCTCGGCACGACGCGCCGCGAGGTGGCCGCATGACGATGCCCGCACCGACGCTCACGCTCTCACCATCGATGCGCGCCACGCCGCGTACGACCGGCCCCCTGCGGCAGGTGGCGCATCTGCTGGCATTCGATCTGCTCCGCCTGCGCTGGTGGCTGGCGGCGTACGCCGCGGTCGTAGGCGTGGCGGCATTGCACGCACTCGAGGTGCCTGCCGTTGCGGTCGTGCAGCCGGTGCTGCTCGCATTCGGGGTGCCGCTCTTCACCATGATGTGCGCCGTGGTGCTCGTGCAGGGCGATCACCCGACGGCGCCGGACGCGTTCTGGCGTGGCAAGCCCATCGCGCCATGGACGCCGGTGCTATCGAAGCTGCTGTTGCTCGCCGTACTGGTGCTGCTGCCCGCGTTGGCGATCGCGTTGGCGCTCGGGGCGATCGGCACGCCCTTGGGCACCGCGAGTACGCTGGCCGCACAGAGTGCGCGCGGTCTGCTCCTCTGGGCCATGTTGGCGCTCGCCATCGGCGCGGTCACGCGTGACCTGCGCAGCGCCCCGCTGGTGTTGGTGGTCGCGCTGGTGCTTGCCTACGGCACGCGGGCCTTCGGTGGTCTCGCCGGCTATGGGCCATGGTGGGTGGGGCAGGTCGAGGAGTGGGCGGTGATCGTCGGTGGTGGGGCGCTGGTCGCGGCGCTGTATCAGGGTGTTCTTTCGTCGCGCCCCGCGCTGGCGATCACGGTGCTGCTCGGGGTCGCCGCGATGGACGCCGCCACGCGGGAAATGACGGAGTGGGGGCGTCCGCCCGAGCCGCCCACGGCGGCGCCGGCGACTGCTGCCGCCGACGGTGCACCGGAGCGGCTGGTGATCGATACCGTCGATATGGTCCGTGAAGGCAGCGGTCCTGTGACACTTCGCTATCGCGTGCTCAATGCGCGCGCGAACACGCGCTACGCGGTGCAGCAGGCCCGGATGACGGTGTCCTACGCCGATGGCGCCACGGGGCAGCTGGCCATGGTCGCCGGAGGGCTGCTGGAGGCGCCTGCCGCCGACATTCCGTTGCCAGCGGGCGCACACTGGTCGACGGCCCCCAGCGACACGCTGCCGACGCGGGGGGAGATGACCGCGTTCGTGCTCAGCAGGGAAATCGTGCGGCGCCCGGCGTCGAGTATCCGGCGGATCGAGGTCCGTGGTGACCTGCGGCGCATGACCGTGAGCGAGACCCTGACGGTGCCGTGGCAATCCGGTGACCTCGTGAACGCCAATGGCCAGCGACTCCGCCTCTTCGACAGTACGTCGAGCGCCGCTGATCGCACCAGCGGCTGGCGTTTGCGCTGGACCGAACCGCGCAGTACGGTCGAGGCCGAGCGCGAACGGTACGGGGACGGCGTCAACCACCTGTTCAACACGACCCTCGTGCAGGTCGACCGCAATCAGGTGGCGCGACCGCTGCGCCGACAGCACATGGAGCACACCTCGTATCCGTTCATTCTGCCGTGGACGGCGCGCGCGCAGGAGACGCTGTGGCTCGGTGTGGGTGGCGTCGAGGTGCCCGCCGACGTGGCCGGCTCACGCCTGCACGTGGTGCGCTGGAAGACGGCGTCGGTCGTGCCTGTGCAGGCCGAGTACCTCGTGGACCGGGGCGCGACCCGGCCCGAGTGAATGCCCGCGGTTGACCAGCGTGGTCGCCTGCGTACCCCTCAGCGATGATGAAGAAGTTCATCCGCGAAGCCGTCGGCCTCTACGAAGCCAAGACGCAGCTGTCGGCGCTTGTTGATCGCGTTGCCGCGGGCGAAGAGATCGTCATCACGAAATACGGGCAGCCCATGGCCCGTCTGGTGTCCATGGAACGTCGAACACACCTGCGCGTGCCGGGGCAGGGCAAGGGCGCGTGGACGGTCGCCGCCGACTTCGATGCCCCGCTCCCCGACGAGCTGCTGCTCACGCGCGACCCGCAGATCATCGCGCATGACGTGCCGACGTTTCCCGCGTAGGCCGGCCTGACACCCCGCCGCACGGCGCGCCGTACATTGATTCCGTCGCGCCCGCCCCGCGGGCTCCCGGACTCTCTGCGAGGAATGTCATGCGTCGTGCCGTCATGCCGTCCAATCCGTCGTTGCGTCAGCCCCCGCGCGCCGCGCTGTTGGCGCTCACCCTGTTCGCCGCCGCCTGCGGCGGCGATGCCGCCACGGCGCCCACCACCCCGCCGTCGACCCCGGCCCTCGTCAGGCCGCCGGTGGTGGCGCCGAACGCCACCGGCCGCGGTGAACTGGTGAGCTTCACCGCCTTCCCGGCGCGCATCACCCGCCTCGAGGCCACCATCGCCCTCACGGCGGCGGGGGCCATCCCCACCTTCACGCCACGCTTCGATGTGCAGGGGTACACGGTGAACTACCGCACCCCGGGGCTCGACGGCCAGCTGACCGTCGCCTCCGGGGCCGTCTACCTCCCGCTCGGCGTGCCGGCGGCGGTGCCGGTGGTGGCCTACATGCACGGCACCGTCACCAACCGCCTGAGCGTGCCGTCGAACCCGCTGGTGCAGGAGGGGCTGCTCTTCGGCACCGCGTTCGGCAGCGACGGGGCCGTGGTGGTCATGCCCGACTACCTCGGGCTGGGTGGCAACGCCGGTCCGCAGCTCTACCTGCACCAGCAGACGCACGCCTCGGCTGCCATCGACCTGCTGCGGGCGGCGCGCACGCTCACCGAGCGGCTCGGGGTGGCCACCCAGCGCAACAACCTCTTCGTCACCGGCTACTCGCAGGGTGGCGGTGTGGCCATGGGGCTGCTGCGCGAGCTGGAAAAGAACCACGCCACCGAGTTTCCGGTCCTGGGCGCGGCGCCGATGTCGGGGCCCTATGACCTCTCCGGCACGGTGCGCACGGCGCTGCTGCTCAACCCGCCGTATCCGCCGGCGGTGGGCTACGCGGCGCTGATCGCCGGGTCGATGGCCACGGTCTACAACCTGGGCCCGTTGAGCAACTTCTTCGTGGCCGGCGCCGTGCCCACGGCCACGGCCATGCTGAGCGGTACCGTGACCGATGCCCAGCTGGCCACCCTCCCGCGCACGCCGCGCGACCTGCTGGTGCCCTCGTTCCTTGGAAAGATCTCGCTCGACACGAACGACCTGTTCTGGCAGGCGCTCAAGGACAACGACACGTACGACTGGGTGCCCAAGGTGCCGGTACGCCTGTACTACGGTGGCGCCGATCTCGACGTGCCGCCGCAGAACGCGCTCACCGCGCAGGGCATCATGCGTGCCCGTGGCGCCACCTCGGTGGCAGCGGTGAACGTGGGGGCCACGCTCAACCATGGTTCGGCGGTGCTGCCGGCCACGATCGCCGCCAAACGCTTTCTCGACAGTCTGCGCGCGAGGCCCGCCATTCTGGCCGGCGGCGGCCGATAAGCCTCATGCGGCGGGCGTGCTGCACGGCGCCACGCCGAGCGGATATCAGCGGTTGCCAGTAGAATGGAAGGCAGGTAGCTTTTTCGGGAGCCGGTCGACGTGCGCGACCGGCTCTTTTCATTCTCCGAAGAGGTCCGCCATGTCTGCCACCTCCGCCCGCGCCCCTCGCGCGCTCACCGGCGTCGCCGTGGCGGCCGCCGGCGCGCTGCTCCTGATGGCCGCGAAGCCGGTCACGCCCGTTGTCCCCTCCACCGCGCCGCGCGCCACCGGGCTCACGTTCACCTATCGCATCACCTCGAGCAGCGAGGACAAGCGCCAGCGTGAGGCCCGCAGCTCGCTGTCCACCGTGCGCATGCAGGATGGCAACATCCGCATGGACTACCTGGAAGGGCTCACCCCCACGGGCCAGAAGAACGGCTACGTGATCGTGAAGGGCGAAACCGGCCAGTTCATCGTCGTCAATCCGAAGGACAAGCAGGCCATGATCATGACCGCCGACGCCGCCGGCAGCGGACTGGGCGCGCTCATGAACAACCCCATGCTCAAGATCACCATGAGCAACACTGCCTTCCGCTTCAAGGACATGGGGGCAGGGGAGACGATCCTCGGCTACAAGACCCGCAAGGTGCGCACCTGGTACACCAGCACCATGGAGCTGAAGGCGATGATGATGCCCGACCAGACGATCACCACGAGCGACTCGAGTGATCAGTGGATCGCCACCGGCATCGACATGGACGCGAAGAACCTGGAGAACTGGGCCAGACGCTTCGGGTCCGGTGTGAAGAGCACCAATCCCCAGCTCGCCGCCGACATGCAGAAGTACACCAACGAGTACGGCCGCTCGGGGATGGCGCTCAAGACCGTGACCTGGTCCACCCAGACCGACAAGAAGGGCAAGGTCACGGCCGACACGGTGACCATGGAAATCACCGATCTCAAGAAAGGCGATCTCGATGCCGCGCTTTTCGAGGTCCCGAAGGGCTACGAAGTGGTCGACCTGAGCCAGATGATGGCCGGCGTCGGGGCAAAGATGGACAGTCTCAACGCCGAAGCCGCCAAGGGCGAACAGGCCGGGAAGGAGGAGAAGCCGAGCGCGAAGGATGCCCTCAAGTCCGGGCTCGGCGGGCTCCTGAAGAAGAAGAAGCCCCCGGTCTGATCGACCGGGGGCTTCGGCCCCACTCTCGTGCCGGAGGTCGCGGTCAGTAGGCCGCGATCTCCAGGTACGCCTTCCGGAACGTCTCCACCTGCGGCAGCGTCGCGTCCTCGAGGCTCGGCGCGTAGCCCACGAAGGCATCGGCGCTCGCCACGCGCCGCACCGGCGCATCCAGCCACGCGAAGCACTCGTCGGCGATCTTCGCCGCGATCTCGGCGCCGTAGCCCCACGACAGTGAATCTTCGGTGGCCACGATCACGCGGCCCGTCTTCTTCACTGACGCGAACACGGCCTCCTGGTCCCACGGGGAGAGCGTGCGCAGGTCGATGACCTCGACGCTCGGGCCGCCCTCTTCGGCGATCTGCTTGGCGGCCACCAGCGCCCGCTGCACCGTGGCGCCGTAGGTGACCAGCGTGACGTCGGTGCCTTCGCGCAGCACCGCCGCCTTGCCGAACGGGATCATGAAGTTGGGGCCGGGATACTGCCCCTTGTTGTACGTCTGGCGGTACAGGTGCTTGTGCTCGAGGAAGATGACCGGGTCGTCGCCGCGGATGGCGGTACGCAGCAGGCCGTTGGCGTCGAGCGCATTGCTGGGGCACACCACGCGCAGGCCGGGGTTGTGCGTGAACAGCGACGCCCCCGTCTGCGAGTGGTAGATGGCGCCGCGGATGTAGCCGCCGTAGGTGGTGCGAATGACCACCGGCGCGCTGAAGGCGTTGTTGGAGCGCCAACGCATCGTCGCCAGTTCGTCGCGGATTTGCATGAAGGCCGGCCAGATGTAGTCGAAGAACTGGATTTCGACGACGGGCTTGAAGCCGCGGTGCGCCAGGCCGATGGCGCGCCCGACGATGTTGGCTTCGGCGAGCGGCGAGTTGTACACGCGCGCGCTGCCGTACTTGGTCTGCAGGCCGTGCGTGACCTTGAACACGCCGCCCTTGCCCTTGACCTTGCCGAGGTACTGGTCGCGCGAGACATCGGCCACGTCCTCGCCGAACACGAGGATGCGTTCATCGCGCGCCATTTCGTCGCGCATGCAGGCGTTGAGCAGGTCCACCATGGTGGTGGGCTCGCCGGTGAACTGCGGGTCGTCCTCGGTGTCGAAGCGCTCCGACGTGGGATCGACGTCGGGGGAGTACACGCCGAAGAGCACCGAGTCGGGCGACGGCTGCGGCTGCGCCAGGGCGTCGTCGGTGGCGGCCAGGATCTCGGCGTCGACCGCGTCGCGCAGCGTCTGCAGCTCGGCTTCGGTGGCCAGCCCCTGTTCCACGAGATAGCGCGGGAACGTGGTGAGCGGATCGCGCGCGGCGTCGGCGTCGCGCTCCTCGGGCGGACGATAGAACACCTCGTCGTCGGACAGCGAGTGCGAGTACGGCCGGATGACCCTGGCGTGCACGAGGGCCGGGCCATTGCGCTCGCGGGCATGCTGCACGGCGCGCTGCATCACGTCGTACGAGGCAAGCAGGTCGCAGCCGTCGACTTCCTGGATGTAGAGGCCGGGGAAGGACGACACCAGCTTGGAGATGCTGCCGCCGGCGGTGTTCACCTCGACGGGCACCGAGATCGCGTAGCCGTTGTCTTCCACGACGTACACGATGGGGAGCTGCAGGTTGGTCGCGGTGTTGAGCGACTCCCAGAACTCGCCTTCGCTGGTAGTGCCGTCGCCAGTGGTCACGAGCGTGACGTCGTCACCGGGGAAGCCCTCAATCACGTCGAGCTGGCGGGCACGCAACGTCGCTTCGGCACTCCCCACGGCCTGCAGGAACTGCGTCCCGGTGGGCGAGGAGACGGAGACGATGTTGAGCTCCTTCTTGCCCCAGTGGCTGGGCATCTGCCGGCCGCCCGAATTGGGGTCGATCGCGGCGCCCACGGCGCTGTAGAGCATCTCGGCGGGCGTCATGCCGAGCTGCAGGCAGAGCGCCCGATCGCGGTAGTACAGGTAGAACCAGTCATAGGCCGGGCGCAGCACCATGCCGGCGGCGGTCATCAGGGCCTCATGGCCCGCCCCCGAGATCTGGAAGAAGATCCGGTTCTGGCGCTTGAGCTGGATTTCCTTGTCGTCGAGGCGGCGCGACGTGTACATCACGCGGTAGGCGTGGAGGAGCTGGTCGCGGCTGAGCGCCGAGGCGCTCGAAGCAGGCGAGGTCAGGGCGGGCTCGGCGGCCTCCCCCTTGCGGGGGCGGCTCGGACGGGTCGAAGTGGCCATCGGCGTGCTCGGGAGAAAGCGGAGACTGCGGACGTGGGAAAACTAGCGGGTGGGGGGCGGCTGTGGGGGCGCACATGGAGGCGTGGCCCGAATTGGGCGCTGCGCGGCCGCATCAGATGGCGGGATCAGCGCATGCTTGCCGCGCGTTGGTCCCGTTGACAGGTTGGCATGACAGTCCAGACTCCCGTCCCGCCCCATGCACGCACCCACCGCTCCCATGAAGCCGTCCACCGGCCACTGCATTTTCTGCGATCTCATCCGCGGCGCAGCCGAAGTGTCGATCTGTTATGAAGATGCGACCGCGATCGCCTTCCTCGACATCCAGCCGGTCAACCCGGGACACGTGCTGGTCGTCCCGCGCGAACACTACGAAGTGCTGCAGGACATCCCTGGTGACGTCGGGGCCCATCTGTACCAGGTGGCCGTGAAGCTCATCCCGGTGGTGCAGACGGCCGCTGGGGCCACCGACATGAACATCGTGGTCAATTCGGGCGCCGCCGCGGGCCAGAACGTGATGCACTACCACATCCACCTCATCCCGCGAAAGGAAGGGGACGGGTTCGATGTGCCGCTGCCCTTTCCAGGGTCGCAGATGCCGCACCGCCAGCAGCTCGACGCCATGGCCGCCCGCATCGGCGGCATGCTGCGCGATCCGTTACGGAGTGGTGGCAAGAAAACCGGCTGAGGAGCGCCAGTGGTGCTGTGATCGCTCTTGACGGCTTCCGTGCGGCAGCCCTATAGTCGCGCGGGAGTCGTGACTGCAGGCAAGACGGTGTGCCGAGTGTCACGAGTCCGGGGTCTTCGCGGTTTGCGTGTCCACTTGGTGAACCAGGAGGATGATGCGCTCCACTCGCGGCAGCTTCCGATCGGCCGGGGCCTCGTCCCCGGCCGCCGGCGTCCGGCTCGTGCAGAGCCGTCGCCAGCGTCCTGTCCTCCGTTCCCGCCCCGAACCCGGCGCTCGCGCCGCGGTCGGGGCGTCGACGTTCCGGGCCCAGGTGGCCAAGAAACAGGCGCTGCGCAAAGGGGCCCTGCGCGATTGCAGCCAACGGTGTGTGTACTGCGCCACCCCGCTCGACCAGCGCACCGTCACGCTCGATCACGTCATTCCGCTGGCGCGCGGCGGGGCCCACGATCAGGGCAACCTCGTGTCGGCGTGCGGGCCCTGCAATCGGCTCAAGGGCGACCTGCTGCCCTTCGAGTTCTTCGCCCGGCACCCGTGGGCGGGGGCCAACTTCGTGCGCTATGCCCGCAACGTGACCCGGGCGTTGAAGCGGGGCGCGCGTCGGGCGGTGAGTCTCGCCTACGCCCGGCCGGACGAGGCGATGGCGGCCTGAGCTTGGCTCTCGGCGCCCTCGGGGCCGATCGCCGAGGGCGCGCTGCTCCGCAACGGACGCCGACGCCCGGAACGTTGGCGCCGTTGTGGCGCTATTGTCAGGTATGACGTGTCGTGCATGGAGTATCCTGCTGGTCCTCGGAGGGCTGGGTGCGGAACTGCCGGCGCAGGCGCCGCTCCCCGCGCTCGCCTCCGATTCCGTCGTGCGTCTGGCCGTTGACCCGGCCCGGGGCGGCGGTGTGCCCTACGTGACGCTGCTGGAGGACGGTCACTACCGCCTCGAGCCCGACGGCCGCTCGCGCTTCGACATGCGGCAGGTGGTGCAGGTGCTCGACGCCAACGCGGCCCGCTCGCTTGCCGAACGGGCCTTCGGCTACGACGGGAGCCGGCAGACGCTGACGGTGCGCTGGGTGCGCGTGCTGCGCCCCGACGGCGCGGTGCTGAGTGATCGGGCCGCGCAGGAGCAGGACGGCGAGGTGCCGGCGGCGATGCAGAGCCCGATCTACACCAACCAGCGCCTCAAGCGGCTGTCGTTGCTCAGCGTGGCCGCGGGCACGATCGTCGATGTCGCCTGGACCATCGAACAGCGCACGCCGGCTCGCCCGGGTGACTTCCTGGTAAGCTGGTCGCTCATGGGGCTGGTGCCGGTGCGCCGCTCGCAGTTCATCTTCGATACGCCGGCGTCGTACCAGCCGCAGATCGTCGAGCGCAACCTCGTCACTCGCCGTGAGGAGCGGGTGGAGCAGGGGCGCCGACTGCTCACGTGGCGCGCCGCCGATCAGCAGGGTGTTCGGCCGGAGCCCTTCGCCGCCGACTCCAACGACATCGTGCCGTCGGTACTCATCGGGCCTGCGGGCGGGTGGCGCGACGTGGCCCGCTGGTACGACAGCCTCGCGAGCGACCGCTATGTCGTGTCCGGCCCCGTGGCCGCCCGGGCCGACTCGGTGCTCGCCGCCGTGCGTCCGCGCACACGCACCGACACCGTGCGCGCGTGGCATCGCTGGATCGCTCAGGACGTGCGTTACGTGTCGGTGTCGCTCGGCCTGGGCGGCTACCAGCCCCGTACTCCCGATGAGGTGCTGCGCACCGGCTTCGGGGACTGCAAGGACAAGACGACGCTGTTTGTGGCGCTGCTGCGCCGCGCCGGGATCGAGGCCGACCCGGTGCTGCTGTCGCTCACCTCGCGTCCGAACGGGGCCATCCCCTCGATGCTGCAGTTCAATCACGCCATCGCCGCCGTGCGAGACGGGGCAGCGTGGCGCTACATCGACCTCACGGCGGACGTGCTGCCCTATGGTGATCTGCCGGAGCAGGTGCGCGGCGCGTTTGCCTTGCGTGTAGCACGAGGCGGCGGCGCCGAGCCGCTGGAGTTGCCCACAACGCCGCTGGCAGAACCGGCATCGACGCTGCGGCTGCGGTTGCAGGTGGACAGCGCGGGGCGTGCCATCGGCACCGGACGCGAGGAGGCCACCGGCTGGCCGGCGACGGCGCTGCGACAGATGCTGTCGGCGCCGCTCGACTCGGCGCGGCGTGCGGTGCTGTCGCAGTCGGTGGCCCAGCGCCTCATGGGCCCCGATGTGGCCGACGCGGTGATCGATTCGGTGCGTGGCACGAACGGACGCGACCTGGCGACACCGCCGGTGCTGCACTTCCGGGCGACGATCGACCGGGTGGTGCAGCAGGTGGGGGCCACGCGCGTGCTGCGGGTGCCGCTCGCAGCCCGCGGGCCGGCCCGGCAGTTCCGCACCGCCCGGCAGTCGCTCGAGGCACTGCCGCGGCGCCGCTTCCCCATCGACGGGGCGCGGGTGCTGCCGCCGATGAGCGCCGCCATCGACTGGCAGATCACGTTGCCGGCGGGGTGGACGGTGGAGTTGCCCCCCAACGTGAGCACCACGAGCTTCTTCGGCAGCTACGAGTCCCGCTGGACGCTGAACGGACGCGACCTGCGTCTGGTGCGGCGGCTGACGGGACGTCGGGGCATCGTCGGTCCGGAGCGCATGGCGGAGATTCTCGTGTGGTTCCGCACCGTGGGCGCCGACGATCAGGAGTTCCTCACCATGAAACCGACCAGCGCCCGCTGACGGGGCGGAGGCAGACCCAGTGCGATGGACACCCGGCGGCCGCAGCCGCAACCTCGAAGACCGCCGCGGCGCGAGCGGCAGCGGTGGTTCACACGCGGCTTCGAGTCGGGCCACCCGCGCGCCTGCGGCACGTTCACGTCGGCCTCATGAGTGAACCGATCGTGCCCTACGCGCCGCGTCCCGGCGTCGTGCAGGAGCAGACGTGGCCGGCCATGCGCGAGGGCGCGTGGCCCGTGGCGCTGCTGCCGTTTGGCGCCACCGAGCCGCACAACACGCACTTGCCGTACGGCACCGACACACTGCTTGGCGCCGACGTGGCCGCGCGCGTGGCGGCCGCGTGCATCGCGCAGGGCACCGGCGTGGCCGCGCTGCCGGCCATCCCGTTCGGGGTGAACACGACGCAGCTCGACCTGCGCTTCGCGATCAACATCATGCCCAGCACGCAACTGGCGATCCTGCGCGACGTGTTGCGCAGCCTGGAGCCGCACGGCGTGAAGGCGCTCGTGTTGCTCAATGCGCATGGCGGCAACGAGCTGCGGGCGCTGGTGCGCGAACTGCAGCCCTCCACGCCGATCGTGCTGGCCATCGTGAACTGGTGGCAGGCCGGCGACCACGAGGCGTTCGAGCAGGCCGGTGATCACGCCGGCGAACTCGAGACGGCGGCGGTGATGCATGTGGCGCCGCATCTCGTGGTTCCCGATCGCGCCACGTGGGGCGATGGCCATGCGCGGCCGAGTGTGTTCGACGGCGTGAAGGCCGGATGGGCCTGGCTGCCGCGTCGCTGGACGCAGGTGACCGACGACACCGGCGTGGGTGATCCACGGGCGGCCAGCGCCGAGGCTGGGGCGGTGTTCGTGGAGCAGGCGGTGGAGCGGATTGCCGTATTCTGTGAGCAACTGGCCGTAGCCAATCCGTCGGCGATGTGGCGGGTTCGGGCGGATCAGCCGGATCCCTGAGCAATCCAGTGCATCGACGGTGATCCACGTGCTCCCGCCGCTGAGGGCTAGCGCCGCAGGTCGACGACCTGCGGCGCCATGTCACCGTCTCCGAAGTAGAGCGAATGCCGCTGCTCCCCGGGCATGCTGAGCACCACCACGATGTTGGCCTGATTGCTGAACTGTTCGGCGAGCAGTCGGTTGCGCACCGAGAGGCGCGCTGGCTGACGGCCGGCGGCAAACTCCAGCAGATACCAGTTCACGGTACCGCCGACAGGGTCCTTGTCGGTACCTGTCTGCACGAGAGTGGCCGACAGCGGCCGTCCATCGGCCGTGACCTGTACCCGCGCGTTGAAGTACGCGGTGAAGAGCGAATCGGCGGCCTTGTCGCTGGCCAGCACGAAGCCGGGGCGCCTGGCATAGGCGCGCAGCCCCTTCTCGAGGTCGTCGCTGAACAGTCGCACCTTCCACAGCACCGCGCCGTTCTCCACGACAGCGCGGGTGTGGGTGGTATGGATGTCGTGCGGCGCCGCCGCACACAGCGCGGCGACCAGCACGGCGGTCGCGACGAACTTCATGATGTCACCCCGGTCATCAACCGATCGGCTTCGGCGTCTGCGCCTTGGTGAAGCTGTTGTTGCCGCGATCGACGTCGGCGTAGCCCTGGTCCGGATCGGCCGTCACCTTGGCGATCTCCTTGTCGGAGAAGAAGCCGTACTCGTGCCGCTTCTCGTTGTTGCGCCAGACTTCGGCCGGCATCTTCACGCGCTGCTTGGTCCCGTCGGTGAACTCGACCTCGAGTTCGAGGGGCAGCACCAGCCCCCCCTTGTTCTCGACCGTGATACGGTGGTAGAACTTGCCGCGCCTGGTCGAGCCGACGAACTCCTGCGCGTCCTGCGATTCGACCTTGGTGATGGCCTGGTCGTTGTTGTACGTGCTGTAGAACCAGCCGCGCCAGAAGTAGTCCAGCTTTTCACCCGCGCCGCTGGCGAGCGTCCGGAAGAAGTCTGCCGGCTGCGGATGTTTGAACGCCCACTTCTTCGCGTACTCCTGGAACGCCAGGTCGAATCGCTCGGGCCCGAGGATCTTCTCCCGCAGCATCACGAGGCCGGCCGCGGGCTTGCTGTAGCCGTTGTTGCCGAACTGCCGGTGGATGTAGTCCGACTCGGTCATGAGCGGCACCTGATCGGTGTCCTTCATGTAGTTCACGATGTTCGGCGCCGGGCCGCGCATGCGCTGCGCCGGCCAGTTCCTGTCATAGTCGAGTGAGCCGTAGTACTCGAGGAACGAGTTGAGCCCCTCATCCATCCAGGTCCACTTGCGTTCGTCGGACGCCACGATCATCGGGAACCAGTTGTGACCCACCTCGTGGATGGTCACCGAGGCCAGTGCGTACTCCTGGTTCTTGGTGTACGTGCCATTGGGGCCCGGACGTCCGCCGCAGAATGCGATCATCGGGTACTCCATGCCGCCCACCGATCCGTTCACGTTGGAGGCCTGCGGGTACGGGTACTCGAAGGCCAGCCGGCCATAGGTGCGCATCGTCTGGGCAATGGCCTTGGTGCTCACGTCACTCCAGAGCGGCATCGCTTCTCGCGGGTACACCGAGTGCAGTTCGATCACCGTGCTGCCCTTCCGGTAGCGGAAACCGGCCGCATCCCAGACGAATGTCTTGCTCGACGCCCACGCGAAGTCGCGCACGTTCTCGGCTGTGAAGCGCCAGGTGAGCATGCCGGTGCCGGCGGGGCGTGACGACGGTTGCCGCACCTCGTCGGGGCGCACGATGAACACTGCCGTGTCGCCGGCCATCGCGGTGGCGAGGCGGCTGCGCTGGGTGGGCGTCAGCACCTCGAGCGGATTGCGCAGCGTGCCGGTGGAGCGCACGATGTGGTCGCGCGGCACGGTGATGCTGACGTCGTAGTTGCCGAAGTTGAGGTAGAACTCACCCTGGCCGAGGAACTGGTCGTTCTGCCACCCCGTCACATCGTCGTACACGGCGGCGCGCGGAAACCACTGCGCAATCTCGTAGATCCAGCCGTCCTTCACGAGCTCACGCACGCCGCGGTTGTTGTTGCCGCCCTCGGGCACGACGAACGTCCACTCGATCTCGATCATCGCGGTCCCCCCGGCCGGGATGGGCGTGTCGAGGTTCACCCGCATCTGGGTGCCGTTGATGAGAAAGCGCGCCGGTCTGGCCGGTACCCCCGGCTTCCCGAGGAGCGACACCTTGGTGATCTGATAGCCGCCCACCTCGTCCTGCTCGGGCAGCAGGAAACGGCGGGCCTGAGGGGACAGCGTGGCTGGCAGCGCGCTCTTGGTGAGATTGGCGCGGCTCGTGGCCGCCTCGATGTTCTGGTCGAGCTGGAACCAGAGGTAGCCCAGGGCCTGCGGCGCGTTGTTGTGATAGGTCACCCGCTCCGTGCCCTTCACCGTATGGGTGACGGTGTCGAGCGCGGTCCGGATGACATAGTCGACACGCTGTTGCCAGTAGCGTGGCCCAGGTGAACCGGACGCGTCACGGAAGTCGTTGGGCGACGGCCACTGGTCCAGCGCGCGGAAGGCCGATTGGTTGGTCTTCGGATTCGGCTCGGCGTTGAGCCACTGCTGCGCCGGCACACCGGATGGCAGGGCAAGCAGGGCGGAGCAGGCGAGGACGCGAAGGACGGGTCGCATAGGAGAACGAGAAGAAGGTGATCAGCAATGACTCACAGCGCCGCGGTGATCCGCTGCGCCAGGAGCATGAGCGCGAGACCGCCGGTCGCGCCCACGAGAAGCAGAACCCAGCGGCGCCGCGACACCAGGGCCGGTGAGACCAACGCGCCGACTACGAGCACGGCACCGAGAATGAGCAGTTGTCCGATCTCGAGCCCGAAATTGAACGCCAAGAGCGGTAGCGCGATGCTCTCCTCGCCGCCCAACAGGCTGCGGAGGTAGGTCGAGAACCCCAAACCATGAATCAGGCCGAACGCGGCCGCCATCAGGTATCGCCCGACAGTGACCGGTTCATGCTCGTGGCCCGGCGTTCCGGCGCGCCAGGAGATTGCTGCTGTCGCCACGATGGTTGCCGGAATGAGCGCCTCGACGAGCGCCGACGGCACCGCGACCAGACGCCACGTCGCCAGGGCCAGGGTGACAGTGTGGCCGAGCGTGAACGCCGTGACGAGCAACGCGAGTCGGCGCCAATCGTGTCGGGCATACGGGATGGCCAGTGCCGTCACGAAGAGGATGTGATCGTAGCCGGCCAGATCGGCAATGTGATGGAACCCGAGCCGCAGATAGAGGACGAACTCGTCGATCATATATCAGAACTTAAGGTGGGGGGGAACCCCACCCCTCCCACCTCCACCGCGGTGCCGCATCGCGGTGTTCGCTCAGTAGTCCACGGGGCGCAGGTACGACTCCCCGATGCCGCTCTGGCTCACCATCGCCGTGGCCGGCGGTCGCCGCTTCCAGTGCGTGCCGTTGAGGCGACGTGATACCAGCGCCAGCTCGTCGGGCGTGAATCCGCGGGTCCGGAGCGCCTCGTGGGAGAACCCGTGCAGCAGGCCGTTGAGGATCTCGTCGGCGCGCGGATAGCTGATG
>JBEILM010000016.1:0-53833 GCA_040379205.1 Gemmatimonas sp. | reverse complement strand
GGCCGGGGCGGGGCGGGGGCGGGGGGGGGGGGCCGCGGCGCCGGGGGGTGGCCCCGCGGGGGGGGGGGGGGGGCGGGGGGCCCCCCGGCGCTCGGCGGGCGCGCCCCCCCCCCCGCCCCCCCACCCGGACCCCGACCCGGACCCGGACCCCGACCCGGACCCCGAGCCGGACCCCGACCCGGACCCCGACCCGGACGCCGACCCGGACGCCGACCCGGACGCCGACCCGGACGCCGACCCGGACGCCGACCCGGACGCCGCGAAGCGACCGACAACCCACCTCCGACGCACGCCGAAGGCGACCCCTAACCCCGACCACACCCGACTGCGTTGGAATGCACCGATGCGCGACGAATTGGTGAGACTGGATTGGCCGCGTCGCAGTACTCTGGCCCCATGACCACACATCGCGATCTCAAAGTCTGGCAACTCGCCAACGCATTGGCCGTACGGATCCACGAGTCCACTCGCGGCCTCCCCATTGAGAAAGCCGCCGATCTCGTGAATCAGGTACGGCGATCGTCTCTCTCCATCGGCGCCAACATTGCCGAAGGTCGCGGCCTTCGGACAAACGCGCAGTTCCGTCGGCATCTCGACATTGCGTCCGGATCGGCGGCGGAAACCGACGCGCATCTGGCGGCGCTGCTGGACCGCGACGGGCTCACCGCCCCCGACGTGTTCGACATGCGCGACCAGATCGCGACCATTCAGCGCATGCTGATAGCGCTGCGCAAGAGTCTCCCAGACAACCCGCGCACCCCGACCGTTCGTCCGCAGTCAGCCACGCCGAGCGCCAGCGCAGCGCCGCGCTCACCCCGACGCTGACCGCGACCCGCGCCGCCGTACCGCCCGCGCCTCGACCCCGACCCTCCCCCCGACACAGCCCGGGCCCCGCCTCCCCCACGACTGGAGGAAAGCCCCCGACCGTCGTGGCCGTACCCAGACTGCGGTGGCAGTACGCCGACCGGTGTGGCAGTACCGCGACCCCGACCACCCACGACAGGGGTTCGCGACGCTAGCCATTCCGTGCAACGTCGCGGAGGCGCTCCCTACAGCGCTGCCCGACGCGCGCTCGACTGCCGTCCGCGAGCCGGACCTCCCATGCGCCGTCTGCTCGCGTCACGACCGCCCGAATCGCGTCGCGCCGCAGCATGACGGAGCGATGGATGCGGATCCAGTGGGCCGGGTCCAACTCCTGCTCGAGCGCGCGCAGCGAATGGCGCACGAGCCGCCGCCCGCGCCCGGTCGAGCGCGCGCGCCAGTCGCGCCGCGTCGTACGGCTCTAGCAGGAAGTCCACCGCCTCGACATCGAACGCCGGCACCGCTGCCGACGGGTCCGCCGTGACGAACACGATGAACGGCATGCCCCGCACGCCCTCGGCGGCCTCCTCGAGCAGCTGCCGCGCCACGTCGAACCCATCGCCGCCGGGGATCCGCACATCGAGCAGGATGACATCCGGAGCCTCGCTGCGTGCGGCCCGAAGCGCCCCGGCCACATCCTCGGCTTCGTCGGTGATCTCGACGTCGGGGTGCGCCGTCAGCAGCGCCCGCAGCCGTCGTCGCGCGAGCGGCTCGTCGTCCACGATGAGCAGCCGGAGCCGGTGCGTCGATGAGTGCGTGTGCGGGATCACGGGCGGCCCGCCACGGCAACGTCTGCCACGGATGGACGCCACGGAAGATCGACGATCACCGCGACGCCACCGCCCGCCTTGGGCGACAGGGAGAGCCGTGCCGCGTTGCCATACAGCAGGTCGAGGCGCTCGCGGGCGTTGCGCAAGCCTGTGCCCTCACGAACCGTGGGTGATGGGAGACCGATCCCATCGTCGACGATTTGCAGTCGCAGGTGCGGGGAGGACGCCAGCCCGATGATGGACGCGGAGATGCCGAGTGTACCCGGCCCGGGCTTGCGCCCGATGCCGTGATGCAGGGCATTCTCGACCAGCGGTTGCAGGAGCATTGGTGGCACCAGTGCCGACTCCGTCTCGGCGGCGATCTCCCACTCCACCTGCAGCCGGTCTCCGAAGCGCATCGCCTGCAAGGCCACGTACTGCGCCAGCAGCGCGCGTTCATCGGCCATCGGATGCTCCATCACGCGCCCGTGCTGCATGGTCGTGCGCAGCAGGTCGCTCAGCGTCACGAGCATCGCCTCGGCGCGCGCCGGTTCTTCGTGCACGAGTTGCACGATCCCGTTGAGCGCATTGTGGAGAAAGTGCGGTTGCAGCTCGAGCGCCAGCGCATGCAAACGCGCTTCCTGCATCGCGGCGGCGGCGTGGGCTGCGCGCGCACCGAGTGTGCGGTCGATCACCTGGCGCCGCCACGCCCAGTACACCACGGCGTATACGACGAACACGGCCACGTTCACCTCGAACTGCGTGGTGAAGTCGTCCGAGCCGCGCGGAACCGACCAGCCGGCGGCCCGTTCGATCAGCAGCAGGAGCGGGACGAACACGGCCATCTGCAGGCCGGCCACGGCGTGAATCGCCAGGAGTCGCGCCACGACACGCCATAGGGGACGTCGCACCGCGTGAATGCGGTCGAACAGCCGAACGAGCAGCCAGGCCCCAGCACGAATCCTGCCATGCCGAGCATTCGCGCAACGACGAACTGGGCGAGGTCGGCGCGAGACAGGCCGGACGGCAGGGTGGACACCGCGAGCGGGACGATCGCCAGGTGCAGGAGCAGGACGATCCCCCACGCACTGCGCGAGATCGCGGGAGCGAGCGGCACGAACGGGGCGTCGTCCTTGGGCCCCGGCATTTCTAACGCCTCCCGAGGGAGGGTAGGGAGCGGTCGCGGGGGCGTCATCGCCGCAGGACGACGTCGGCCGCATCGCGGATCGCGTCGGCCGCGCGCTCGTCGCCCGCGTTGGTCACGGAGGCCACGGCGATGCCGCGGTGCGGATCGAGCAACGTGACCGCGTGAAAGGTGCCGGCGCTCCCCTCGTGGAAGTGCACGGCCGACGACCCCTCGCGCTGGATCGCCCAGCCGAACGCATAGTCGCCGCTCGGCTCGTGCAGGGCGCGAATGGTCGAGGCCCGCAGCACGTCGTCCTGGCCGGCGAGACCACAAAGGTGCAAGAGCAGGAAACGACCGTAGGCCGCCATGGTGAAGGACAGGTCGCCAGCGGGTGCCAGCGCGGGAGGAATGGCGAGGATGCGCCCATCCGTCGGCGCATGCGGCATCCATCGACGCCTCTCGCGCACATGGCCCCATGGCGCGACGCCTGCGAGCGCCGGCCATCCGACGCGTACGGCCTCGGCGGGGATACCGAGGGGCGTGAGGAGGCGATCCCGCAGCAGAGCTTCCCATGGCCGCCCTGTGGCACGCTCCGCGACGACCGCAGCGAGCGCATAGCCGGCATTCGAGTAGTCGAATTGCCCGACCTGGCCCGACGGCGGACGCTGCAGCAACCAGCGGGCGAAGGCGCTGCGCTGTTCGGACGGCTCGCCCGCGCCAATGTTGGCCGGCAGGGCGAGAATCTCCTCAGCCGACGTGTACGGCGCGACCCCGGCGCGGTGTGTCAGGAGCTGCCGCAGCGTGACCGTGCGCCACGCCGGGGCCATGGTGCCCGCCAGGTCAGGAAAGCTTTCGCCCAGCGTGCGATCCCACGACAGGGTGCCCGCTTCCACGAGCACCGCGAGCACGGTTGCCGTGACGGCCTTGGCGTTGGAGCCAAGGTGGAAATGATCGGATTCCTCGACCCGCTCTGCGCTGGCGACGCGACGGACACCGAAGGCGTGGGCCTCGATGTCACCGCCTGCAGTTACCCGGACGCCCCCAATGGCGGGGAGGGCGGCGTCAGCGCGCGCCTCGCCCAGCGCGCGACCGAGCGGTGTGTCGGGAGTCGCCACGCCATCTGCGCTGTCGGGCGATGACTGGCATGCGGCCAGGGTGGACACGACAGGCCACGGGAGCAGGAGGCGAAGGAGTCGACGCATGGGCACACCAGGTGAAGTGGTCGGGAGGAAGCGACACCTTCAATCGTTTGCAGGACATGCCAGTCGATCCAGCCCTGATGTCGCGAACACCCTGTCCGACGGGGTGAGCGCCAGGGCGACCGCCGTTCAGTCATCCAGCTCAGAGTCGTCGTCCGCCGCTTCGTCGTTCGAAGGGCCCTCGGCGCCCGCCTGCCGCCGTTCTTCAGCTGCGCGCAGACGGCGCCCTCCGCGTCGCCCGCGTCGCCGTTTCCGCCTGGGCGCCGCGTCGCCTTCTGCCGGCGCATCGGTGCCGGACTCCGACGTCTCGGTCTCGGCCACCGCTGCCGTCGTCGCCGGTGCGATCGACGGTCGCTCCAGAATCACCGTCTCGTACTCCGCCGTGTCGAGCATCGCCACGGTACTGTCGTCGAGCGTGAACGCCACCGCGGTCGTGATCGTGACATCGGCCACCTGAGCCGCGGCCGTATCGAAGCCTTCGACCTCGCTCCGCAACTCCGCCAGCGTCAGCACCCGCGAGTCCCCGTCGACCGTGCGCAGCGTGACCCGCTCGTGGAAGATGTCGCAGGAGACGACCTTCTCCTCGCCCCGCGACGTCAGCAGAATCTTTCCTTCCTTGGGGAATTTCCGCCGGCTCTGCACATAGAACTCGTGTTCGTAGCGCAGGCAGCACATGAGTCGCCCGCACGCCCCCGAGATCTGCTGCGGATTGAGCGACAGCTTCTGGTCCTTGGCTACGCCCAGATTCACGGGGCGCAGATCGGGCAACCAGGATGCCGAGCAGTATTCGCGGCCGCAGCGTCCCACGCCGCCGAGGCGCTTGGCCTCGTCGCGCACCCCGATCTGCTTGAGTTCGATGCGCGCCTTGAAGAGCGCCGCGAGGTCGCGCACCAGGTTGCGGAAATCCACCCGGCGTTCGGCCGTGAAGAAGATCGTGAGCTTCTTGCGGTCCCACTGCCACTCGGCGTCGGTCAGCTTCATCACCAAGCTGTTGGCCTTGACCCGTTCCATGGCCTTCCGTCGCGCGCGCTCATTCTCCTCGGTGAGCTCGCGGTCGGCGCGCTCGTCGTCGCGGGTGGCCAGGCGTAGCGCGCGCCGCGGCGGCGGTGCCGTCCCGCAGCCGTGCGCGCAGCCGCGGCAGCGCACCTCGGCCAGCTCGCCGGTGGCGTGCACGCGCCCGAAGTCCTCCCCGCGGTCGGCTTCGACGATCACCCCCGCCTTGAGCGGAGGCGGCGTCTCGCCGTCCCACGAGAAGAACTCCTTGCGATTGCCGCGGAACGCGACTTCGATGAGGTGCGCCACGGCGACCGCGCCTACTCGGTGAACTGGCCCATGCGCACGAACTTCTCCCGCCGCCGGCGCACGAGCTTGTCCGGCTTGAGCCGACGCAGCTCCTCGAGATTGCGCGAGAGCGTCTCGCGCAGCGCCTGCGCCGTGGCCGCATGATCGGAATGGGCGCCGCCGGGGGGCTCGGAGATCACTTCGTCCACCACGCGCAGCTCCACGAGGTCCGCGGCGGTGAGGCGCAGCGCCGTGGCGGCCTTCTCGCGCATCTCGGGGCTCTTGCCGTCCTTCCAGAGGATGGCTGCGCACCCCTCCACCGAGATCGTGGAATACACCGAGTTCTCGAGCATCAGCACGCGATCGGCGACGCCCAGCGCGAGCGCGCCGCCCGACCCGCCTTCGCCGATGACGGTGGCGATGATCGGCACCTGCAGCTGGCTCATTTCAAGCAGGTTGCGGGCGATCGCCTCACTCTGTCCACGCTCTTCGGCGCCGAGACCCGGCCACGCACCCGGCGTGTCGATGAAGGTGATGACCGGCACCTGGAACTTCTCGGCGAGCTTCATGAGGCGGAGTGCCTTGCGATACCCCTCGGGGTGCGGCATGCCGAAGTTGCGCCGCAGGTTCTCCTTGGTGTCGCGTCCGCGCTCGTGGCCGATCAGCATCACCGTTTCACCGTCGAGGCGCGCCCAGCCGGCCATGATCGCCGCGTCTTCGCGGAAGAGCCGGTCGCCGTGGAGTTCGATGAAGTCGGTGAAGGCCAGCTTGATGTAGTCCGACGTAAACGGGCGACGCGCCATGCGTGCGACCTGCACGCGCTGGAGCGGCGTGAGGTTCTGGTACACCTGGACGCGCAGGTCCCCGAGCTTCTTCTGGAGCGGCGCCAGTTCGGCGGCCACGTCGAGGGAGCGCTCGGCGGCGAGGCGTTTCAGCTCCTCGATCTGCTTCTCGAGGTCCGCGATGGGACGCTCGAACTCGAGTACCGGGGCAGCAGCCATGTCGATCCTGGTAAGGTGACGCGGGCTCGTCAGCCACCGGTGCGCACGAGGCGCACGCGGTCGGCGCCAAGCAGCGCACGAAGGTCTGAAAGTATGGCGGGCGACGCCGTGACGGTAAGCGATTTCGACCGGAAGCGCACCGGCTTCCCGTTTCCATCCGCCCACCGCAGCTCCAGTGGCGCCGACCCTTCGTTGGCTTCCACCTTCACGCGGACATCGTCCATGATGCCGGGTGGCAGGTCGAGCCCGGGCGTAAGCTCGATCGCCACCGCCACTTCACCGCTGGCGCGCACTTCGGCGAAGCGCGTGACCGTGTCCACGATGAAGGTGGCGTTTTCCACGTCCTGGTCCTTCCGCGAGTAGCCACCCGTGAGCAGCAGCGGCACGTCGGGCCGGACACGCTCGGCAATCACGCCCCACGCCTCCGGAAAGACCAGTACCTCGGAAGATCCGGAAAAATCCTCGACTGTCAACCGGGCGAACTCGGCACCCGATCGCTTCGAGATCTGCTTCTTGATCGCCGTGACCACCACGCCGATCGTGACCTTGTCCCCCGTCCACGTGCCCAGCTGCGACACGGTATGGGTGGCAAAGAGTTCGCACTCTGTTCGGTACGGCTCGAGCGGGTGCCCGGAGATGTAGAAGCCCAGCAGCTCCTTTTCGCGCTGCAGCCGCTCGCTTTCCGACCAGGTGGGGACGGAAGGCAGGGTGGGGGCGCCGCTGCGCCTGGCGTTGTCCGTCTCCTCGGGGCCGGCCATGAGGTCGCCGAACAGCGACCCCTGGCCGCGCTCCGCCTCCTCCTGCTGCAGCGCCGCCTCGCTGATGGCCGCGTCGAGCGCCGCGACCAACTGCGCGCGGTGTCCGCCCAGGGAATCGCAGGCGCCAGCGGCGATGAGCGCCTCGAACACCCGCTTGTTGCACAGGCGCAGGTCGATGCGCGCGCACAGGTCGTACAGCGACGGGAACGGCCCCTCGGCGCGCGCCGCCAGCAACGAGTCGATGGCGCCGCGCCCCACGTTGCGGATGGCCCCCAACCCGAAGCGAATGCGACGGTCGCCCACCACCGTGAAGCGCCACCCCGATTCATTCACGTCCGGGGCCAGCACCTCGAGGCCCATTTCCCGGGCCTCGGCGATGTCCTTGATGATGTCTTCCGTCTTGCCGATGTTCGACGACAGCAGCGCGGCCATGAACTCGGCCGGATAGTGCGTCTTGAGATAGGCGGTGTGGTAGGCGACGACGGAATACGCGACCGAATGGCTGTTGTGAACGACGAGGTCGTTCGCCACGAAATTGTGCGTGCCGGCAATCTCGAGGTCGTAGGTGCGCGCCTCGCCAGCCGGCTCGATCGACACCACCCGGTCCCAGAGCACGTCGCTCGAACCCAGGCGCTGCAGCGCCGGATCATCGAAGTACTGCGCCAGGCGGTCGACGACCCCACGCGTGAATCCGATCTTGGCCGGATTCGTCCCGACCGGATACAGGTCACGGGCGCTGACGTCCGCACCGGTCTCCACCTCGTCCCACGTCTCGCCACGCGAAGCCTTCGCCGCGCGGGCAAGGGCACGCACGGCTCCCACTGGCACCAGGTCCTTCGACGGGCCATGCTCGGCGGGGAGCGGCATGGCCGCCATCGCCGCCCGCTTTGCCGGGGCCACCAGGTGCACGCCGATCTGCTTTGAAAAAGGTCGCAGATTCTCGACGCCGGTGACGAACACCTGATAGCCGGCCTTCTTGCTGCCCCGATAACTGAACTGGACCTCACGCACGCGTCCGATGATGCCAAGACGGAGCAGGAGGTGCTGCACCTGCTGTGCCAGTCGCTTCGATGACGTTGCGTAGTGGGTCGACCGGTCGGTGGCATTCACATGCCCGTCGCCATCCCACATACGCCCCAGCAGCAACCCGAGTTGCGCGTTCGACAGGGCGAACGCCGACGAAGGGATCTCCTTGCTCGTGGCCACCTTGCCAAGGAGGCCGAGTGCGCGTGCCCATTCGAAGATGCCGTTGGGCGCGGTGCGGTTCACGCGCCCCGTGTAGATCGAGGCCGTGCCCTTGTGCGTCGTGCGCGTGCACCGGACGTTCGCGAACTTCTCGGCGGCCGCTACGAAATCGGCGACCGACCTCTCGTCCTGGTTGTAGTAGTAGACGCCACTGGGATGGCCGAGATTCCCCTCCGCCAGCAGATGGCCGAGCGCGATGACCTCGTGAGCTGGCCATTCCACGCGGGAGCCGGCAACCGGAAGCGTGCGCGGCACCGCCACGTGTTCTCCGAGAACGATGGCATCGAGCTGCCGCCAGCCATCGACCATCAGGAACGGGTGATTGCCCGTGGCAACGATCTCGCGGCCGGACTCGGTGCGGAGGCGAAACACCGGCTTGATGCCATTGTCCATGACATCGACGACGCGCCCTTCGCCCAGCCGGAGCGTGTCGACGTCACAGGTCGCCACGGCGCCAAGGGTCGCTCGTTTCGCGTACACATCGGCGATGCGCACCAGACGCCCGGATTCCGCGTCATAGATCTCGGTGTCGCCAACGAGGCACTTGTTGAACCCGTACCGCCCGAAGGTCTCGATCTGCCCCGCCAGCTCGTCGATGATCTTCGGGTCGTACCCCTTCGCGACGGCCTTCTCGGTGAACTTGCCGAGCTCCTTCTTGATGAGCTCCGCGTCCTTCTTGCCGACGGCCTTTCGCAGCACGTCGGCTTCGGCCAGCGAGATGCCCGCCAGCACCTGCGCGATACGCATCACCTGTTCCTGGTAGGTGATGACGCCGTAGGTGTTGGAGAGGATCGGCTCGAGCTCGGGCAGCGCGTACACCGTGGGCTCTTCACCGCGCTTACGCCGGATGTACACGTTGTGCATGCCGGCGTCGAGCGGGCCGGGACGCAGCAGCGCGTTCGACGCCACGAGGTCATCGAACCGGTCGCAGCGCATGCGCTTGAGCACGTCCGTCGCGAGCGGACTTTCGAATTGGAACACCCCGCCGGTGCGCCCGGCGCGCAGCACCTGATATGTCTTCTCGTCGGTGAAGCCCCGTTCCTCGAGCGTGACCTCGATGCCATGCCGCTCCTTGATGTTGCGGAGCGTGTCGCTGATCACGGTGAGCGTGGTCAGGCCGAGGAAGTCCATCTTGAGCATGCCGGCCTTCTCGAGCGCCGTCATGTCGTACTGCGTCACGATCACCCGCTCCTCGCCGTCGCTGCCCGATCCCTTGGTGGCCTGGGTGCAGATGGGCACGAAGTCGTCGAGCGGGCCCGGCGCGATCACGACACCGGCGGCGTGCACCCCGGTATGGCGCGACAGCCCTTCGAGCTTGACCGCGAAGTCGAGCAGCTGCCGGTAGCGTTCGTCGTTCTGGTAGAACGACTTCACCTCGGGCACCTGCTCGATGGCTTCCTTGACCGTCAATGAGTGGTTGGGCGCGTTCGGGATGAGCTTGGCCAGCGCATCGGTTTCCGCCGGCGTGAAGCCGAGCGTGCGCCCCACATCCTTGATCGCGGCGCGGGACTTCATCGTTCCGAAGGTGACGATCTGTCCGACGCTGTCCTTGCCGTACTTCTGCCGCACGTACTCGATCACTTCCCCACGCCGCTCGAAGCAGAAGTCCACGTCCACGTCGGGCATGGACACGCGCTCGGGGTTCAGGAAGCGCTCGAAGAGCAGGTCGAACTCGAGCGGACACACATCGGTGATGCGCGTCGCGTAGGCGACCAACGAACCGGCCGCCGAACCACGCCCCGGTCCCACCGGAATGCCGCGGTCACGCGCCGCCTTGATGAAATCGGCGGTGATCAGGAAGTAGCCGGCGTAGCCGGTCTTGGTAATCACCCCCAGCTCGTAGTCGAGCCGTTCCTGCACGGCCTGGGGCAGGGGGTCGCCGTAGCGCGCCTTCGCCCCGTCGGTGGCCAGCTGCACCAGCAGGTCGTTCTCCGTCTCCACGCCCGATGGCAGCGGAAACGACGGCACGTAGTACTTCTTCGCGAACTGCACGTCCACCGCATCGGCGATGGCAAGCGTGTTGGTGAGCACATCCTCACGCCCGGGAAAGAACGGGCGGATCTCGTCGGCGCTCTTGAAGTACAGGCCGTCGTCGTACTGCATCCGGTCGCGGTCGTTCCGGTCCTTGCCGAGCCCGATGCAGAGCAGCACGTCGTGCGCTGCGTGATCCTCGTGCTTGAGGAAGTGCGCATCATTGGTGGCGATGACCGGTAGCCCGAGGTCGTCGCCGAGCGACAGGATCCTGGCGTTGAGCGTCGCCTGGCCTTCGCTTCGGTGCGCCTGCACTTCGAGGTAATAGCGGTCGCGGAACAGCTCGGCGTACCACGCCGCCGCCTCGCGCGCCTGCTCGACACGGTCATCCATCAGGTGACCGGCCACCTCGCCGGCGAGGCATGCCGACGACACGATCAGCCCCTCGGAGTGCGCCGCCAGCAGCTCCCGGTCGATGCGGGGCTTCGTGTAGAAGCCTTCGGTGTACCCGAGGGAGGTGAGCTTGACCAGATTCCGGTAGCCCACCAGATCGCGGGCCAGCAGCACGAGGTGGTAGTACGGCTTTACCCCGGGAGCCGGGCGCCCACGCTGCCGGCGGTCGCCGGGGGCCACGTAGGCTTCCATCCCCAGAATGGGCTTCACCCCCGCCTTGCGCGCCTTCTCCTGGAACTCCCAGGCGGCGTGCATGTTACCGTGATCGGTGATCGCGAGCGCCGGCATCTCGAGGTGCTGGGCGCGCTTGATCAGATCGTCGATACGATTCGCGCCGTCGAGGAGCGAATACTCGGAGTGGCAGTGGAGATGAACGAACGACATGAGACCGGAATGATACGTCGGCCGAGACAGGCTCGGGAGCAGTTGACGAACGCAGGGCGGCGGCAGGGACGCCTGACCTGGCGGCTGCTGCGCCGGTTCACCGGGGCCGCCACCGTCCTGGCCGTGCTGCTCCTCGGGCTTACCCCCATGGGCTGCTACATCTCGCGGGCGGCCTACGAGGAAGCGCGCATCCTGGCCAAGCGGCAGCCCATCGAGCGGCTGGTGGCGCGCGATGCCACCGATCCGGTCCTGCGCGCCAAGTTGGGGCTGGTGCTGCAGGCCCGCCAGTTCGCCATCGACTCCCTGCACCTTGACGCCGGGGAAAGCTTCACGACGTTCTCCCAGTTGGACCGGGATACCCTGGTGCTCGTCGTGTCCGCCGCCTACCGCGACCGCCTCGAACGGAAGACCTGGTCGTTCCCGGTGGTCGGCCGATTCCCCTACAAGGGATTCTTCGACTTCGGCGAGGCGGCCCGCACCGCGGAGCGGTTGCGCGCCGAGGGCTTCGATGTCGTGGTGGGGCCGTCCAGCGCCTTCAGCACGCTCGGCTGGTTCAACGACCCCCTCGTGAGCACCACGGTGAAGGCGGACTCGGTCACGCTCGTGAACACCGTGCTGCACGAACTGCTGCATACCACGTTCTTCGCCAAGGGACAGGTGAGTTTCAACGAGTCGTTCGCCACCTTCGTGGGCGGCCGCGGCGCCGAGCACTTCTTCCGCGCCCGCGGTGACTCGGTGTTGCTCGCGCGGGCGCGCGACGACTGGCACGACGACCTGCTGCTGGGCGCCTTCTGGGAACGTACGGCCAGAGAGATCGACAGCGTTTTTGCGGCATTGCCGGATTTGGCACGGGACGCCCGCATCGCGGCCCGCGATACGGTGTATGCGCGCGCCCGCGCCCGGTTGGTCGATTCGATCGGTCCGCAGCTGCGCACCTATCCCGCCGGGTGGGTGCGCCGGGTGCCGCTCGACAATGCGGTGCTCATGTCGCGTCGCGTGTACGCCGAGCGGCTCGATCGTTTCGACTCCGTGTACGCGGCCGCCGGCGGCGACATCCGGCTTGCGATTCAGCGGGTCATCGCGATGCACCGGGATTCGGTGGCTTCAGCGCGCCGGTGACCGCTGGCGGGGAGCGCATGGGGGGTACGGCTAGCCACGGATCACACCGAAACGTTCGGAAACATCAGGATCAAACACTTGTTGTTCGGTGCATCCTGCTGTTTCCGAACGTTTCCGCCTGATCCGCGGCCAAGAGGTTACTGCTTCTCAGGCAGCAGCACGAACCGCGCCCGGTTCGCCTCGTTCAGATAACGCTTGGCCGCCGCCGCGAGCTTCTCGGGCGTCAGCGACGCGAACTGCTGCTCCTCGCCGCCGATCGCATCGAGCGGATCGCCATTCTCCGCCCGGGAGCGAATGGCGCCCATCCAGTAGCCGTTCTGCTTCCGCGCCACCTCGAGTTCGCGGCGCTGCTGTTCCCGAACCCGCTCGACCTCAGCTGCCGTGGGCGGTACGCGGCGCAACGAGTCGAGCTCCTGCTGCACGGCCGCGAACATCGTATCTGCCTTCTCCGGTGCCGATCCGTAGCTGATCACGACCTGCCACTCCTGGCGCGGGCGGCGCGAGAACCCCGTACTCACGTTCACCGAGTACGTGCCGCCAAGCGACTCACGCAGCCGGTCCAGCAGCCGCATCTCCAGCAGTTCGCCGAGCGAGGAGAGGACATACGCCTCCTCTCGGCTCCACGGGCCGACGCCCGCCAGGAGCAAAGCTGTCTGGCTCTGCGGCGCGATACCCTTGCGGACCTGCTTGTCGATCGTGCCGGTGAACTGCTTCGGCCCCACGTCGCGCGGCGTTTCCTTGCGTCCCGACGACGGCAGCGAACCCAGCCACTGCTCGGCCAGTGGCTTCAGCACCGCGAGGTCGATATTGCCCACGAAGACGAAGGTGAAATCTCCCGCGTCGCTGAAACGCTCCTTGTAGATCGCCAGCATGTTGTCGAGCTTGAGCTCCTGCAGCATGTCGAGCGTCAGTGGCCGGACGCGCGGGTGGCCACCGGCAAGGGTCACCTGTACCGTGTCGCTGAACACGGCGGCCGGATTCGCGTCCTTGTTCTTCAGCACCGTCTCGAACTGCTGCATCGTGGCCTTGAAGACCGTGCTGTCGGCGCGTGGGGCCGTCAGGCGCAGGTAGGTCAGCTGCAGCAGCGTCTCGAGGTCGCGCGGAGAGGCCCCGCCGCTCACCCCTTCGCTCAGGTCGGCAATGCTCGGCTGTACCTGCGCGACCTTGCCCGTGAGCTTCTTGCGCAGGTCGATCGTCGAGAAGCTGCCCACGCCGCCCTGCGCGATCACCGCCGGTGTCAGCGATGTCTTGAACACATCCTGATCGTTCACCATGCTCGCCCCGCCCGGGCTCCAGCCGGTCATCTGGATCTGGTCGGCGTTGAAGTCGGTGGGCTTCACCAGCACCCGCACACCGTTGGCGAGTGTCCACTCGGTGATGTTGTGGGCGGGGATGGTGCGCTCATTCACCACGCGGCCCGGCGACGGCGGCGACGCCACCAGCGCCCCCTCGGCGACGGTTTCCGCATACGGTGCGATGTTCGCCGCCAGCACCGTGCCGAAGACCGCCCGCACCTCGGCCTCCGTGGGGACGCGCAGCCCCGCCTTCTCCGGCAAGGTCACCGTGACCACGCGATTCGCCGCGCCGCTGCGCGCTTGCGCGAGCGCATTCACTTCGGCCACCGTCACGGTCGGCAGCAGCTTCTGCACCGCCGCGTACTCGAACGCGATGCCGGGCATCGCCTCGCCCTGCAGGAAATGACCGATGTACGCCGACACGAACGCGCCGCTCGGCGTCTTGTCGCGCTCGGTATACGCCCGCTCGTAGGCGCGCAGCAGGTTGGTGCGCGCCCGGTCGAGCTCACTGGCCAGGAAGCCGTGACGCTGCACACGCTCCGCCTCGGTCAGCAGGGCCTGCAGCGATTCGAGCAGCTTGCCTTCCTTGGCATTGGCGTCGAGCGAGTTGAACTCGCTGCCGCGCACGAAGCCGCCGCTGCCGGCCCCCGCGCCCGCAAACGGTGTCTCGGGCTTCAGCGCGAGTTCGCTGAAGCGCTGGTTGATCATCGTGTTGTACAGCCGATCCAGCAGGTCCGCGCGCAGGTCGCCCACCGTCCGTGCGACCCGCCCCGGACGCTTCCAGAGCACACCGACACTCGATGAGGTCAGCTCCTTGTCGGTGGCAATGGACACCAGTGTCGAATCGTGGGGCGGCACCGTGGCCAGGGTCCGCGCCCGCTTGGTGGTGCGTGGCGGAATCGGCGCAAAGGTGCGGCGGATGAGCCGTTCCAATTCCGCCGGGTCGGCATCACCCACCGCGATCACGGCCATGAGGTCGGGGCGATACCAGTCGCGCCAGAAGCGACGCATCGGCCCGGGGTTGGCACCCTCGAGGATCGCCGGCTTCCCGATCGGCAGGCGTTCGGCGTAACGCGAGCCCTTGAAGATCACGGGGAACTGCTTGTCACGCAGCCGCTCACCGGCGCCGAGCCCGTTGCGCCATTCACTGAGGACCACGCCGCGCTCGGCAACCACCTCGGTGGAGTCGAACAGCACGCCCGACGCCACGTCGCCAAGGAACCGGAAGCTCTTGTCGAGAATGCCAGCGCTGTCGGTGGGGACCGGCAGGATGTAGACCGTCTCGTCGAAGCTCGTGTACGCGTTCAGGTCGGCGCCGAAGCGCACACCGATCGATTCGAGGTACTTCACGATGTCGTTCTTCGCGAAGTTCGTCGTGCCATTGAACGCCATGTGCTCGACGAAGTGCGCGAGCCCGCGCTGGTCGTCATCTTCGAGGATCGAGCCTGCGTTCACCACCAGCCGCAACTCGGCCCGCTTCTCCGGCTTGGCGTTCTTGCGGATGTAGTACGCGATGCCGTTGGGCAGCGTGCCCATCTTCACCGCCGGATCGGCCGGCAGCGGGGCGGTGAGGGCGAACGAGTCTCGGGGGGCTTGGGCCTTGGGGGCTGACGCACGCGTCTGAGCCAGCAGCGCCGTCGGCACGGCGAGGGTCAGGCACGCGATACGGCGCATTGCGGAGAAATTGGGCATGGCGGGAAATGGGGGGAGAGAGCGAATGGACGAGCTGTTTGGCGAGGCGTGGCCGGCCGCAGCGTCACACTGAATCTACCGGTCGGAGTGGGAAACGATCCCGGTCGGGGACGAGGGATGTAGGGGTATCCGTGAGATTCGGTCTAGAAAAGGCGTGAGAAATGGTCCGATAGTGCACTGAATCTGTGGGACGTGGAACGGCATGGCGCCTGCTTTCGAAGTACGTTTCTCAGGTGCCTGATTTTCTATTCACGGTGCACTTCGAGGACGAAGTCCTCCGGAAACGGCCATACCTCCAGAAGGCGTGGTGCATTCGCGTCGTTCAGTCGCCTGTGCGGAAGGAACGGCAGGAGCAGAATCGCTGGCGCTTCTGGGCACCGATTCCGGAACTCGGCGACCGGTATCTCCGCGTTGTCACCCTCGATGACCAGCGTACGATCCACAACGCCTTCCCCGACCGGGGATTCAAGCCATGAAGCTCAATTATCACTCTGATACCGACTCGCTCTATATCGACCTGTCCGAGCGGACGAGCGTTGAGAGCCGCGAGATCTCGGATGGGGTCGTGCTCGACTACGACGCCGAGGGGAATCTGGTGGGCATCGACATCGACAATGCGAGTCGCAAGGTGGCGCTCCAGCGTCTCGTGGTGAATCGACTTCCAAGCGAGCTGGAGCGCATTGCTGGGTGACTGCCCCTCACCCCCCGCCAAACCGCCCCCGCAGCAGGGCCCGCAAATCCACCATCGGCTCCACCACTGCCCCCTCGCGCGGCCCCGGTAGCGCGGGCGGGACATGCTCCCCGAGCGTGACCCGCTGCATGGTCTGCCGCACCCCCTGATCCAGGAACCTCGAGAGCTGCGTGTACGCGAAGTCCGCCCCCATGCGCGTTGCATAGCTGTGCAACGGATACGTGACGTAGAGCTCGTTCCGGGCCCGGGTCATCGCCACGTACAGGAGCCGGCGCTCCTCGTCCACCTGGTCGTCGTCCACCGCGGCCCGGGCCATCGGGAACACGCCGTCGGAGGCATGGATGACGAACACCACGTCCCACTCCTTGCCCTTGGCGGAGTGCACGGTGGACAGGATGAGGGCGTCATCCTCATCGGTGCTGCCCACGGCCAGATCCTGCGTGTTGGCCGGTGGCTCGAGGGCCAGCGCTGCCAGAAACGCCTGCCGGTCGGGGTAACCGGCCGCGATCACCTCGAGCTGGTCGAGGTCGGCCAGGCGCGGGGGCGCGTCGTCGTAGGTGGCCTGCAGGATCGGGTCGTACAGTTGCCGGGCCAGCCGGATGCTTTCGGCGGGACCGTGTCGCTGTTCGCCGCGCTCCACGCGGCGCATGCCGTCGAAGAGGGCCGCAATCGCCTGCAGCCCCGGTCGGCCGCGGGCGGGCGCCCGTACGGCGCCGAGCGCCATGGGCTCCCAGGCGTGCTGGGCCAGCAGGTCGATGGCCGCGCGGGCGGTGGTGTCGCCGATCCCGGGGAGGAGCCGAAGCAAGCGGTACCAGCTCACCTCGTCCCGCGGATTCTCCAGGATGCGCACGAACGCCAGCATGTCCTTGATGTGGGCAGCCTCGAGAAACTTGAGACCGCCCCACTTTTCATAGGGGATGCGGCGATTGGCCAGTTCGATCTCGAGGTCGGCGCTGAGGTAGCCGGCGCGGAACAGCACGGCCATCTCACGCAGCGGCGTCCCCTGCTCGTGCAGTTCGAGCAGGCGGTCCACCACGAAGGCGGTCTGCATGGCTTCGTCGCGCACCGTCACCAGCCACGGCGCCTCGCCACCGTCGCGGTCGGTCCAGAGCCGCTTGCTGTAGCGTTCGGTGCTGCGGGATATGAGGGTGTTGGTGGTCTCGAGGATCGGCGCCGTCGAGCGGTAGTTCTGCTCGAGGGTGACGATGCGCGTGCCGGGAAACTGATGCGGGAAATCGAGAATGTTGCGGATGGTGGCGCCGCGAAACGCATAGATGCTCTGGGCATCGTCGCCGACCACGGTGAGGCGCCCGCTGGTGCACAGGCCGCGCAGAATGCGCGACTGCAGCGGGTTGGTGTCCTGGTACTCGTCCACGAGCACGTGGTCGTACAGGGCGCGGATCTGGGCCGCGATGGGCGGGGCCTGCTCCAGCAGGAGGGCCCACGACAGCAGCAGGTCGTCGTAGTCGAGCAGGTTGCGCTCGCCCTTGCGGCGCACGTAGTCGGCGAAGCAGCGCTCGAGGTCGCCGGCCCAGCTCAGGAAGTGCGGCCACTGCTCGGCGAGCAGGTCGGCCACCGGCCGGTCGGTATTGACGTGCCGCGAATAGACGGACAGCAGCGTCTGGGCCTTCGGGAAGCGGGGCGCACCGCGGGGGGCGTTCTTGAGGTCGCCGTAGCCGAGGGCGGACCGGGCGAGGCCCAGGAGGTCGGTGGCGTCGGCCTGATCGAGGATGGTGAAGTCGGCGGGGAGTCCGGCGTCGGGGCCGAAGCGACGGAGCAGCCGGTGGGCGACGCCGTGGAAGGTACCGCCCTGGACCTGCTGCGAGGCGGACCCGACCAGGCGTTCGCAGCGCCCGATCATTTCCTGGGCGGCCCGGCGGGTGAAGGTGAGCAGCAGGATGCGCCCCGGGGGCACGCCGCGGCCGATGAGGGCGGCGACCCGGTGGATGAGCGTCCGGGTCTTTCCCGAGCCGGCACCGGCGACAATGAGCAGCGGGGTGTCCCCGTGGGCGGCGGCGTCGGCCTGGGCGGCGTTGAGCGCCGGCCCGGCGCCGCTGGCCGGCGGGGGCGGGACGACCCGTCGGGCGGGAAGGGGCACGTGGATCCGGGGCGGCTCGGCCATGGTCTGGAAAGTAGTAGTGGTGCCGGTCTTGTGACGTTGTCGGGGGTGGTCCGTCCTCGTCGCTGGGACCCCGGGTCGGTGACGACGCCAGGGGAGAACGGCCCGCAGGGTGTGGACAACTCGCGTCCGGCGGGTCATTTCGACAGGATTGTGACGACCGGCACGAAATCCCGGGGGCATCGGCTGCTTGACCGCACCGGGATGCGCCCCTACGTTTCTGCGGGTTATTCCGGCGAGGAGTGTGCCCGCCACCCCATTCCCGGGGTGACGGGATGCACTGCTCGCTGGTAGTGCAGGTGCAGGACCGCTGGTGAAGGGCTCATGGGGCGCCGGAGCTTGGACCGTGCGCCGTGTGAGAGTGGGGCTGCGAAGTGCTTCGGTGTTTCGCAGGCGTTGTTCGGGCATCACGTCGTTCGACATGAACGATGGACTTCGATTCGGCCGCTCCCCGGGTGAAGTCCACGATCCGCTGTCCCTCGCATGGTGATGAAGCGCACGCCAATCGGGTGAGCGCTTGCAAACGCAGGACGTTGTCAGTGAGGCACCCGACCTCGACGGCAACAGCTACCTCCACGACCTCGAAAGAGGGGGATGAATGCAACTCTTTTCTCGGAACAAGGCGCTCGCCGCCCTGAGCCTCGGTGCCCTGGCGGCACTCGGTGCCTGCGGTGACGACGTCACGGTGCCCGTTGCGCCGCCGGCTCCGGTCGTTATCTCGATCACGCCGCCGAACGCCAACATGAACATCGGCGAGTCGCTGAACTTCGCCGTCCAGATCTCGGGTGGCAGCACGACGGCCGCGCCGACGCTCGCCAGCTGCACGTCGAGCAACACCGCCGTGGCCACCGCCACGGTGTCCGGCCAGGCTTGCCGTGTGACGGCGGTTGCGGCCGGTAACGCCACGATCACGGCGGCCGCGTCCTCGGGTCAGTCGGCGGCGGCCGGCATCTCGGTGGCGGCGCCGGCTCCGGCGATCACGTCGCTCGCGGTGTCGCCGTCGGCGGCCCAGATCGGCGTCGGTCAGTCGGTCACGCTGGTCCCGACCGTGCAGCCGGCTGGCCGCACGGCGACGTACACCTACGCCACCTCGACGGCTGCGGTCGCCACGGTGAACGCGACGGGTGTGGTGACGGCCGTGGCGCCTGGCGTCGCGACCATCACGGTCACGGCGACGGGCTCGGGCACGGGTCTCTCGACGGCCACGATCAACCAGGCCGTGACGATCACGGTCTCCGAGCGCACCCCTGGCCTGACGGCGCTGAACGTGCAGCCGGCTCAGGTCGCGCTGGCGCTCGGCGGCACGCAGGCGCTGACGTTCTCGGTCCAGGGCCCGCGCGCTTCGGCCGCGACCATCACGTACGGCACCAGCGCCCCGACCGTTGCGACGGTCAGCGCCATGGGTGTCATCACGGCGGTCAGCCAGGGTACGGCGGTGGTGACGGTGACGGCGCAGAGCACGCAGGACGGTGCGTTCGCGGCCTCGTCGATCACGGCCCTCGTGCCGGTCACGGTCTCGCCGAACGCGCAGGTCGCGATCACGGGCATCACGATCGGCTCGACCAACAACCCGATCGACATCTCGAACGTCACCGACCAGATCCAGGTCAACCTCGCGGTGCAGCCGAACGGCCAGACCGTGTCGGAAGCCAACGTGTGGGTCTGCAACGTGGGTGAAGCGGTGCCGGCGTGCGCCGCGCGCACGAACGGCGTGCCGGCTGCCCGTCAGTCGTTCACGGCGTCAGGCACGCAGGCGACGAACGTGCAGCTGTTCATCAACACGTCGGAATTCGACGCACCGGACTTCACGACGGGCGCCGACGCGAACACGCTGTACAAGAACGGCCTCAAGACGATCGTCGCCACGCTGACGACCTCGCCGGCGGCTGCGTCGACGATCGCGTCGAACAGCATCTCGCAGGTGAACTTCAACAACCCCGATGGCTGGACGGTCCGTTGGACGGCGCCGGCCAACCGCACGAACGACGTGGGCAACATCACGTGGTACGGCGGGCCGAGCACGCCGGACGCGCTGACTCCGGCGGCCCAGTCGGGCACGGGCTCGTTTGTCGTGGTCCCGGTCGTGTACACCCCGAATCGCACCGTGGTGCAGGCGACGCTGAACCTGTCGACGAGCTGCGGCAGCAACATCCTCGACACCCAGCGTCCGTTCGGTGCCACCTACGGCACCATGGCGCGCGTGTCCACCGATCAGGCGGCCCTGAACTTCAACTGCTCGGGCGCTGCCACGACCACCGCCGGTCTGGGTCCGCTGGTCGTTGGCGCGGTTGACAACAACAACAACGGCTACAACGGCACGACGGCCGCGCCGGCCGTGGGCCGCTCGATCTTCGACGACTTCTCGAACATCGCGAACAGCACGGGGGGCGGCTTCCGCCAGTCGCTGTCCTACCGTCCGAACAATCTCTACCTCCCGCACGACTACGCGGCGCCCAGCATCTCGGCGTTCGACATTCGCGGCGGCGGCGGTACCGGCGTCTATGTGGACTCGGCGTGGGTCAATGCGTCGTACTTCCTCGCGGGTGTGAACCCCACGACGCAGTCGGGCACGGGATCCCTCCGCTACCGCATCAGTGATGGCAACGTCGGTCTGACGTCGAGCACCGGCTCGGAAATCGGGTCCGGCGCGGCCTCGCGTAACACGCAGTTCCGCATCTGCCCGAACACGACCCCGACGTCGACGCCGTCGGCGCCGATCGACTGCACGTCGCCGGTGGCCACGGGCGGCATCACGTCGACGATCGGCTCGATCAACCTGCCGGAAGCGGCCGATCTGACGAACCGGGCGTACTTCGCGCAGGTTGCCGAGACCGACCGCCTCGGCAACCGGGCGACCTCGGTGGCGTACTCCTGGTCCAACTCCGGAACGGGCGCAAGTGCCACCCAGACGCCCGGCATCAGCACGGCGTCGGCCTCGCCGGCCGCGTTCGGTGTAGACCTCACGGCTCCGGCCCTGGTCGCCATTCCGAACTCGGGTGACGCGTTCCCGATCACGGGCTACGCCCGCACCGATCGTGACTCGATCTACGCCACGACGGCCAGCGGCCTGAACGGCGCGGGTGCTCTTGCCGCCGAGAACGCCCGCTTCGCGGTGCGTTTCACGGACAGCCGCTCGGGCTTCCCGACGTGCGTCGCCGGTAACTGCTTCGCTGGCGTCGGCACCGACGTCCGCGGCGGTTCGTTCCAGATCGTCCGTCGTCAGGCTCCGGCGCTCCCGTCGGTCGCCAACGACGCTCAGGTCCAGAACCTGATCGGTGGCGCGACCAGCGGGGACCTCACCGCCCGCAACTCGATCAATGCCGGCCTCTACGGCGGTGATGCCTCGGTGCGTCAGTTCAGCATCGAGGTGTTCAGTGTCGCCGGTCGTAACAACATGGCCACGCTGCCGACCAACCTCGGCAACCCGACGGCGGGTTACTACACCTTCTCCGGCACGCTGATTGACCGCGCTGGCAACAGCACAGCCATCCCGAATCGGTCGATCGCGATCGACAACCTGGCTCCGGCCCTGGCCAACATCACGGTCCCGTCCGTCCTCACGGGTGGTACCTCGGTGGCCTTCCAGCCGACTGGCTCGGACGACCTCGAGGCGATCGCTGGCGACCTCGCGCTCCGCTACCCGCAGATCGGTCAGGTCGACTTCGCCGCTGGCGTGACGCAGCCCACGGGCATTCGCTTCCTGCGCGTGCCGTCGTTCTCGGCCACGGGCCTGCTGGGCCTCTGGCACAACCCGTTCGCGTCGGTCGGCGACAACAAGCTCGCCACCCCGATCGGTCAGGGTACGGCGATCGCCTCGGCCCCGCTCACGCTGCCGATTCCGTTCCTCCAGAACATCTCCACCGTCACCAACACCGACGCCCCGGCGACGGTGGCGGCTCTGAACGGCGCGACGAATGTCAAGCCTGATCAGGTGACGGCGTACCTGTATGACATCCGTGCCACGTCGACCCAGGCGTTCACGGACCAGGGCCGCTCGACTGCCCTGAACGCCACGATCGGCGGCGGTCAGGTGCCGACGGTCACCACCAAGAACTGGACGGACCTCGCGGTGACTGGCACCACGCCGGTTGGTATCCAGACCTGGTCGGCGTTCAACCCCAGTTCAAGCAACCTCGAGTTCCGCGCGGCGACCAGCACCTCGGTCACCAACCCGCCGTTCTCGTCGGTGTACGTCATCCGCGCTGGCGCCACGGAGTGGGAGTACCTCGGTACGGCCACCTTCGCTGGCACGCTCGACCAGGGCGCGACACGCTTCTTCCGCTACACCTTCACGTTCGCTGGCACGAGTCAGGGCCAATTCAACCAGGCCGCCCTCACCAACGGCGATATCGTACGCGCCATCGGTGCTGACGCGTCGGGTAACGCCCTCTCGACCCGCAACGTGACCTTCGGCCTCACCAATGCCCTCCCGGGCACGGTGAACGTGACGAACACGGCTCTGGCCACCGACCCGATCCTGAACGCCACGGCGCCGCAGAACATCACGCTCAACGTCAGCTCCAACCCGAACACCGCCAACATCGTGTTCGGCTGCTCGTCCAACTCGGCCTTCGTCACGGCGACGATGATCAATGCGACGACCTGCCAGCTCTCGGCCGCTGGCGTGGCTGCCGCCGCCTTCAACGTGCAGATCACCTTCACGGCGACGGGCTCGGCGGCCGGCTTCAACACCAACACTCTTAGCAATACGATCACTGTTGGCCGCGCGCCGTAATAGGCTCGCCTGAAGCAAACGAAGGCCCCACCCGCAAGGGTGGGGCCTTTCGTTTTGTGTCATCCCATCGGCGCACCTCTACGAAGGCCCGGGGTAACCATATAGAATTCACATGCTCGGCTGGTCCCACGTTCGGCGCAGTGCCGCCGCGACCACGCCGATTCGGCTCTCACCACCCACGTATCCTTCACTGCTCCACATGAAATCTTTCGTCGTTCGCGCCGTCGCTCTGGTCGCTGTTGTTGCCCTCGCTGCCTGCGGCAGTGATGAGGCCGGGAGTGATCGCCTCAAATCGCTCGAAGTCGGCATGTCCACTCAGGACGCACTCGCTGCCATGGGAGCGGGACCGCTCACCGCCGCCCGCTCGGATACCATGCGCGTGGTGAACGGCTTCCGACGCAGCTCGTATTTCCTGAATGGCGCCATGTATGAGGTCATCTATTCACGGGACCTCCCCGGCGATGTCTCGGAGCCGCTGCTGCAGGCCAACGAGACGCCCGTGGTGTTCAAGGAAGGCAAGCTGATGGGCTGGGGGTGGCGCTTCTACGTTGACGAGGCGATGGCCAAGTACGGCCTGCCAACGCCCCTCCGGGCCATCGATACGATGACCACGCCGCCGACTCCCGCGCCGGACTCGGTCGTCATCGATTCGGCGGCGCCAGCCCCGGCGGTGACTCCCGCCAACGGTAGCCAGAGCTGACCCTGCGGCCTCCGCGAGGCGGCGCCGTCTCGCCGGCGCCAGCGTCACGGCCGCGATGACAACACGGTGCCAACGTTCGACTGGTCGACCCACGCCAAAAAGGCCCGGGGAGTGATCCCCGGGCCTTTCTGTGTGTCCGACTACCGTGGTGCGATCAGGGCACGTTGGCGGTGAACGTCACCGGGTTGCCCGTTATCGCCGTGCCGGTCACGGTGGCCGTGAGCGTGCGGGAACCGGAGCCGGCCGGCATGGTCCACGACACGACGCTGGCAAAGCCGAGCGCATCGGTCGTGGTGGTGAAGGTGGTGAAGCCGCCCGGGAGGACGCCGTTACCGGCGGCCACCGTGAACGTCACGGTCGCACCGGCCACACCGTTGCCGAACTGGTCTACCACCCGAACCACAGGAACGGCGGTCACCGCAGTATTCGCCACACCGGCCAGCGGGTTGGTTGAAGTGGCTGCAACGGATGCCGCACTCAGCGCCGTCCCCGTCACCACCCACGTAGGCGCGTTGGAGGCGTTCGTGACGCCGGTCACCACCGCGCGGATGCGATAGACGCCCGCCGTGGTACCAATACGCCACGTGCCGAGCTGGGCCAGCCCGTCGGCACCGGTGGTCCTGGTGGCGCCCGTGAGCACACTACCCACACCAGTCACCGCTTCGAAGGTTACGCTGACGCCGGACACCGGGTTGCCGTTCGTGTCGACCACCCGCAGGGTGGGCAGAGGCGACACGAAGCTGTTCACCGGGAAGTTGGCGAGCACCGAATCCCCCACCACCTGCACTGCCGAGGCGGCGCCTGCGGTGGCCGTGGCCGTGAAGATCACGTCCGGGACACCGGCCAGCGAGGCGACGAGCGTCTGCGCCCCCGCCGTATTTCCCAGGCGCCAGCTGCCCACGGAGGCCACACCGGCGGCATTCGTCACGGCCGACCCGCCCGTGACCGAGCCGCCACCCGTGCCCGGCGCGAACACAACAGTGACCCCGGCCACCGCATTTCCGCGGGAATCACGGACAATGACGGACGGAGCCACGGTGACCACGGCGCCGGCCGTGGCCGTCTGGTTGTTGCCGCCCACCAGCGCCATCGCCGTCGGGGTACCTGCCGTGGCAGTCGCGGTGAAGGATACCGGGCTGCCGGTGAGGGTCAGCCCCACCGCCGTGGCCCGCAGCGTGTTGACGCCGGGAGTCTCACCGAGGGTCCAGCCGCCCACCGTGGCCACGCCGTTGGCGTCGGTGACGGGGCGCCGAGCCACCGCCGAACCGCCACCCGCCGTGACCTCGAAGAGCACTTCCTGGCCCGCGATCGGGTTGCCAAGCGCATCGGTAATGCGCACGGCGGGATCGATGGGCAGGGTGCGCCCGACCGTGGCCGTCTGGTTGTTGCCAGCCACCACTGACATGGCCACCGGAGCGCCCGCACGGGCCGCCGCAGTGAACACGACTGGCGGCAGAGCGCCAACGGTGGCGGTGAGCGTGTAGCTCTGCGCCTGAGCGCCCATCTGCCAGCCGTCCGGCGCCGCGACGCCGTTGGCGCCAGTGGTCCGGGTGCCGTTCACCACGTTCGAACCGGTGGAGGCCGTGAAGGTCACCGACACCCCCGACACCGGATTACCGTTGGCATCGAGCACCCGCACGCTCGGTACCGGATTGACCAGCGCGCCGACCGTGGCGGTGAAGCTGGTGCTGCCCACGGCTGCCACGCTGGCGGCTGCGCCTGCGGTGGCGGTGGCGTTGAAGGTGACGGGGTTGGCGGTCACGCCGTTGGCCAGCACCAGCGCCGTGAGGCGGTTGGCGCCCGCCGTCGGGCCGAGGACCCACGACCCGACCGTGGCCAGCCCCTGGGCATTGGTGGTGGCGCCCGCGCCGGCCACCGAACCCCCGCCGGCGGCGACGGTGAAGAACACCGAGGTGCTGGGCACCGGGTTGTTGAAGCGATCGCGCACGAGCACGGCGGGCGCGGTACCGACGGCGGCACCGGCCACGGCGCTCTGGTTGTCACCGGCCGAGACTGCCACCACGGACGGCGCACCAGCGGCGGCCGTCGCGGTGAACGTCGCCGCCGTGGAGACGCCGGCTACCGTCGCGGTCAGCCGCTGGGTACCGGCCGTGTTGCCGAGGCGCCAGCGCGTGCTGGCGGCGCCGGTGTTGTCGGTGGTGTCGACCGTGGGGGTCACGATACCGCCGGCTTCGGCGGCGAAGGTCACGATCTGGCCGCCGAGGGGCGACCCACCGGCGTCGGAGACCCGCACGGTGATCGGCTCGCCGAGCAGTTCGCCCACGGTGCCGGTGAGGGTGGTACCGCCGACCGGTGATACGGCAGCGGGGGGCCGGGGGCTGTCATCGCCGTTGCAGGCGGCGAGGCCAAGGGCCGAGAGCGAGAGGGCCAGCGCCGGCCAGGAAAGGTGCGCGCGTCTCGTCATGAGTCATGGGGGTGTCGAGGAGATCGCCAGCGTACACCCGTAGCGCCGGCGAGCCATGCTGACGCATTACTCATCTTCGGTGCGTCGCGTGACAATAAGGCCCGTCACTCAGACGCGAAAGAGCCGCGGGACGATCCGAATGTGTGACATGTCACCATGTGGCCACGTGTGCCGCTGGCAGCGGTGTCGGTGTGAGTGTGAACACGGCGCCCATGCCATGCACGAGCGCGTGCTGCACGGCGTCGAACGAGGGCACGGCCACTCCGGCGCGCGCGCACTCACGGGTCACGGTGGACATGGTCACGCCGTCGATGCCGCAGGGCACGGTGTGGTCGAAGGTGCGCAGGTCGTTCTCGACGTTGAGAGCCACACCGTGCCATGTGACCCAATCGCGCGCATGCACGCCGATGCTGGCGAGCTTGCGACGGCCGCGGTCGTCTTCGCACCAGACGCCGGTGAGGCCTGCCACGCGTGTCGTCTCGAGCCCGAGTGTGGCCAGCGCCTGCATGACCCCGGCCTCGACTTGCCGCAGGTGCCAGTGCAGGTCCTTGCGGTGGCGCTTGAGGTCGATGATAGGGTAGGCGACGAGTTGGCCCGGCTCGTGCACGGTGATGTCGCCGCCGCGCTCGACGTCGCGCAGCGCGATCCCCTGCGCCTCCAGGTGCTCGGCGGTGGCGAGCAGATGGCCGGGCTTGGTGCTGCGCCCGAGGGTGACGACCGGGGGGTGCTGCACGAGGATGAGAAGGTCCTCGTGCAGCGCACCGCGGATACGGGCAGCGGCGGCCCGCTTCTGCAGCGCCCAGGCGTCGTCGTAGGGCGTGAGCCCGAGGTCGAGGGTGTAGAGGAGCACTACGGAATATACCGGGGCGATCGGTGCGACTGGCCACTCGCAACCCGCAACCCGCAACTGCCTGCCGTCAACGGGATCGCTGTCGGAGATCTCGCGAGCCGCAGGCAGTTTCGGGTCTCGGGTTTCGCGTTTCGGGTGGAGAGACTCGAGTGCCGGGCCAGTGCGGCCAAGTGCGGCCAGATGATCCCGCCAGCGAAAAAATGGTCACGGAGAACTCCCTCATTGGTGCTACGGTAGGCGACCTCTTCGCCTTGCCACGGGCCACCATGCCGACCATTCTCAGCGTCGACGGCTGTCGTTTCTTCTTCTTCAGTAACGAACGGAACGAGCCACCGCATGTTCATGTCGAGTCCGGCGATCGTCTCGCCAAACTCTGGCTGGAAACGGCGGAGGTTGTCTTCGCCGTCGGCTTCAGACCGTCAGAGCTGGCCACCCTGCGACGTCTCGTCATCCTTAACCGGACAACCTTCGAGGAACGTTGGTATGAGTTTTTCGGCCGCTGGAATCGGGGCTCGCGCAGTCCACGTGAGCGTTGAACACGGGATGCTGCGTGTTGTACTGGCCGATGGGCGGGAGATTGCCGCCCCCATCCGCTGGTTTCCGCGGCTCGACGCCGCGACCGCCGAGCAGCGGGGCGTCTGGCAGCTGATCGGCGGTGGGGTGGGCATTCATTTCCCAGACGTCGACGAGGACATCTCGGTGGTGGGGTTGCTCGACGGAGAAGGCGGGCGCCGGTGAACTGACGACGGGAAACTGGCACTCCGAACTACAAACACCCCGCAGACCGCGAGAGCGCCTCCTTTGGGGAGATCTCGCAAGTCGCGGGGAGTTCGTAGCTGTTGGTGATAGTTGATCGGCGTCGGTCAGCTGCCCTTATGCGTGCAGCATCTTCCCCATGGAATCGAGCACGGCTTCGCCGATCGCTTCGGAGAGCGTCGGGTGGGCGTGCACGGCGAGGTCGATTTCTTCGACGGTGAACTCGTTCTCGCGGGCCACCACGAGTTCGTGGATCATCTCGGTGGCGTGGGCGCCGACGATGTGCGCCCCGAGGATCTCACCGTGCTTGGCACCGCGGATGATCTTCACGAACCCGTCGGTCTCGCCGCTGGTGCGGGCGCGGCCATTGGCGCTGAAGGGGAACTTGCCGACCTTGTAGTCGAGCTTCTGGTCCTTGCACGCCTGCTCGGTGAGGCCGATGCTGGCCACTTCCGGGTGGCAGTAGGTGCAGCTCGGGATGTTGCCGTAGTTCACCAGGTGGGCATGCTGGCCGCCAAGCAGATCGGCGAGCACATGCCCCTCGCGCGAGCCCTTGTGGGCGAGCATCTGGTTGCCGGCCACGTCGCCGATGGCGTAGTAGCCCGGCACGCTGGTTTCGAACTTCTCGTTGATCTTCACGAAGCCGCGCTCGCTCTTCGCGATGCCCACCGCCTCGAGGCCGATCTTCTCGACGTTGGGCGCGCGGCCGGCGGCCACGAGCACCTTCTCCACCTCGAGCGTCTCCGTCTGCCCGCCCGCCTCCACGGTCATGGTGGCGCCGGTCTTGCCGACCGTGACGTTCGAGATCCTGGCGCCGGTGCGCACGTCGATCTGGCGCTTCTTGAACGCCTTGGCCAGTTCGGCGCTGCAGTCGGCGTCTTCGATCGGGAGAATGGTAGGCGCCACCTCGAGCAGCGTGACCTTGGTGCCGAAGCTGGCGAACACGTCGGCGAACTCGCACCCCACCGCGCCCGCGCCCACAATGGCCATGGTCGCCGGCGCCTTCTCGGCCACCAGCACGTCGTCGCTGCTCAGCACGACCTGCTGGTCGAGCTCGAGCCCCACCTGCGGTAGCCCCTTCACGCGCGAGCCGGTGGCAATGACGACGGCCTTCTTGGCCTCGTGTGTCTCCTTCTTGCCGTCGGCGGTGGTGACGGTGACCTTCTTGCCCTTCTCGAGCACCCCGTCACCGCGGATCCAGGTGACCTTGTGCTTCTTGAAGAGGAACTCGACGCCCTTGGAGTTCTGCTGGCTGACGGCGCGCGAGCGCTTCATGGCCGGGCCGAAGTCGAGGGTCACCCCATCGAGGGTGATGCCGTGCTCGGCGGCCTTGCCGAGCTTCTGGGCGAGGCCGGCGCTTTCGAGGAGCGCCTTGGCGGGGATGCACCCCCACACCACACAGGTCCCGCCGAGCGCCTCGCGCTCGATGACGGCGACCTGCATGCCGAGTTGGGCGCAGCGGATGGCGCAGACGTAGCCGGCGGGGCCACCGCCAAGAACGAGGACGTCGAACGAAGCCATGAGAATCGGGGAAGACGGTGAGAGGTAACCCCGAAAGCTAGTCGCAGGCACTCGCTTCTGAGAACTCGATTCCCAGAGATCAGAGCTGAGGGTCTCGAACTCAGACGGCGATAGAGTATTGCGACGGTGAGCCACCCACGACCGGAGAGCACCGAGCGCTGGCGTCCGCACGGGGAGGGGCGCCCACGGGCCTCGTCACCGGCGCCCGCCGCCGGTGTGCGGCAGGTCCGCGCGGACGCCAGCGCCCGGTACTCTCGAGTCTTGCGGGGCTCAATGTCTCAAGGCTCTATCGTCGTCTGGGATCGGGACGCTGAGCTCTGAGACCTGAGATGTCAGCCCTCAGAGCTCAGCCGTGCAGCGTGCCCGTGAACGGATCGAACACCGGGTGTCCTCGTTGCGCGCAGTCACTGATGTTGCGCGTCACCAGCCTCAGCCCGTGCCGTGCGGCGGTGGCGAGCATGAGGCCGTCGTGGTGAAGCGGGCCCCCTCGTTGTTGACGTCCGTGGCCGCCGCGCGCCAGCTGTCCGGGGTGACGCTGCCGCTCGCCTGCTGCGCCGCCTGCAGCACCGCGTCCGACGCGACCGTGCTCGGGCTCCCATTGGGCGAGGTGACGGTGAAGGTCGCGGTGGCGGTGGCCGGCAATCCCGCGGCCGATACCCGCAGCGCCGACGGCACCGGGCGATAGGCCGCAGTGACGGCGGAGGGCGGCCCCCCGCCGGGACCTCCACCTCGAGCGATGCCGGCGCGCCGGCGAAGGTACCGGCGGCGCCACGCACCGGGCGCACGGCCACCGCGAAGCGACCGACGGGCACATCGGTCCACACCACCGGCGCCGTCGCGGTGCGCGAGAAGCTCGCGCCGGGTTACGGCCCCGTCACCTTGAGCAGCGGGGTGACGCCCGCCGGCAGCCCGCTACTGCTCAGGTTGAGCACCCCCGGCGCGACGGGCGCCGGGGCAATGGGCGGAACCGTCGGCGTCGATGCGGCATCACCGCCGGTGCATGCCGCCAGAAGAGCGACGCCGACGAGCAGGAGACCGCGCGTGATGGTGCTGGCGGTGCGAAGGGTCATATTGGCATTGGAAAGGTCCAGCGGAGGACGATCCGTTGCCGGTGCGGGCCACAAAGTCACGGCGTGCCACGAGCGTGGCGCGACGCGTTACGTCAGGTGCCCACCAAACACGGACATCAGCGGCGCGCGTGCGCGCGATACGGGCGCGTGATGCCCACCAGCGGCGTACGTACGTCGCGCACCCGCACGTGGTGCACGTGAGCGCCCAGTGTCGGCGTGAGGGGGAGCACGACGGCGAAGATCCGATCGTCCGGCGCGCCGTGGTCCACCACGTCCGCCTCGAGCGGCCACGAGGCGATGATCTGCTGGTTGGCGTCCAGCAGGTCGACGAGGTGTGTGGCGCGTGACGGCGGCGGGGTGGCGGTGGCCACAACCTCCGCCGGTGCCTCGAGCACGAGCCTGCCGCGCACACTCCGCCCCCACACGAGCAGTCCGGTGTGCGAGACCGCCTCCGCCCGCGCGGCCACGAGGCGCGACGCACTGAATGCCGCCGCCTGACGAAACGCGAGAACCCGCGTGTAGCTGTATTCGGAGACCCAGGCCGACGCGCAGTACCCCATGATGTCGGCGGTGCCCGGACCGAACAGGGTGGCGGTGCGGCTGTCCCAGCCGATGCTGTTCGTGAAGCCGCCCACGATGGGGAACTGCGGGTCGGTGTTGGGGGGATCGCCGCACGGCGCGTGCAGGCGCCCGAAGTTGTGTCCCCACTCATGGGCGGCCACGATGTCGGCATCCGCGCGGTCCCAACCGACCGCGGTCGGACTCCCCACGAGCCCGAGGCCGAAAGTGCCGCTGTCGTAGGGCACCGGCACCACGCCGTAGTAGTGCGTGGTGGATGGCGCCCCGTCGAGGACCCGCAAGGCGCGGAGTTCGCTGAGCACGGTGGCCCAGCCACCGTTCGCATCCGTGGGGTGCAGGGTGGGGGCTGCCGATACGAACGGCGCGCGCACGGTGCTGCTGACGTCCGCCAGCGGCCAGAGTATGCGCGCGGTGCGCAGGTAGCGCGCCTGCGTGGCGTCGGACACGTCACCGGTCCGTCCGCCGATGGTCACCGGCACCAGGCGCACCGCGAAGGGCGGCACGGTGGTGGTGGTGAGTGCGCGGGGGGTGCCTCCCGGTGGCCACACGTTGTCGTTGCGCTGCGTTTCTCCGAGTGTGCTGTCGGGATCCACATCCACGAGCAGGCGCACCGACGAGCGCACCAGGTCCGGGGCCAGCGTCGTCGAGTAGGTCGTGTTCAGCTCGCCGTCGAGCGGTTCGAGCGGCAGGTCACCTGCGGGCGGCGTGAGCACCAGACTGCCCAGCAGGGTGCTGCCTTCGAACAGTCGCACGCGCGCCAGCGCCGCGCGTACTCCGGGGCGATCGGCTCGCACGAACGCGCGCAGCAACGCCTCTCGGCCGGCAATGAGTGGTATGCCGTTGTCGCTGCGCTGCACCGCCTGGGTGATCGTGACCTTGTCGAGGGTGACGTTGGGCGCGGTGGCGTTGGTGGCGTAGGCGATCGTCACCGTGTCGCTCGTGGCCGTGGTCACGACACGCGACAGCGCGCGGAATGCGGGCGACCAACTCGCGCTTCCACTGCCGGAGGTGCCGGCCACGGGCAGGGGCGTGATCTGGTAGCTCCCCACCGGCAGCGTGGCGACAACCCCGCCGTCGAGCACCTGGTCGATGAACAACGGTCCCCGCACCCGTGCGCGCGGCAGCACGCCCGCGGGAAGCCCAGTGGCCCCGATCACGAGGCGCCCGAGCACGTTCTCGTAGGTGACCCGGAGCGCGGTGGGCGCCGTGGACGCGCGGACATTCACCTCGGGCACCGCACTGCTGCGCCAGGCGGTGCCGCCGGCAGCCACCGAGTCGGCGTTCACGGTGTAGCTGCCGGGCGGCAGGTCTCCGAACACCACGCTGCCGCTGGCCACGCGCGTGAGGCCACCGGGCCCCGTGATGCGCACCGCGCCGGTGACGCCGCCCGGCAGCCCCGCCACCGTCACCGCGAGCGCGCCCGTCGCCAGCTCGTAGCCGATGGCCAGTCGGGTCGTGTCGCTCGACCGGACGGCTGCATCGACCTGCTGGGGGGTGCCGCTCCAGGTGAATCCGCCGATCCGCACGTCGGCACTGCGGAGCTGGTACCGGCCCGGAAGCAGGTCGGCGAGCCGATCGCTGCCGGTGAGTGTTCGCACGAATCCATTCGGGCCCGACACGCGAACATCGGCGTCGGTGCCCGATGGCAGACCGGAGATCTGCACCAGCAGCGTGCCACGCGCCGGTGGAACCACCGGGGGCGTGGTGCGCTCACAGGCGGTCAGCCAGGCGAGCCCGCAGAGCAGCGGAAGGGCCGGACGCACGAACGCCCCGACGGCGCGTGCATGCGCGGCAGGTCGGGACGTCGTGAGTGGCGGCATGCGCGGCATCCTCGAGGCAGTCCCGTGGCGCACTCCGCGCCGGAGTCGCCACGGGTGGCCAGCGGACGCCGGCCGGCTCAGTACAGCATCATCAGCGGGGACTCCAACAGCTGCTTCAACGTCTGAAGGAACTTCGCGCCGACCGCACCGTCAATGATGCGGTGATCGCAGCTCATGGTGACGCGCATGCGCTGCCGTGGCACGAACTGGCCGTTCTCCCAGACAGGCTTGGTCTCGGTGCCGCCCACGGCCAGGATGGCGGCCTCGGGCGGGTTGATGATGGCCGTGAACTGGTCGATGCCGAACATGCCGAGGTTGGACACGCTGAACGTGCCGCCGGTGAACTCGGCGGGCTGCAGCTTGCGTTCGCGGGCCCGCTTGGCGAGTTCGCGCGCGTCCTTGCCGATGGCCCCGAGCCCCTTGAGGTGCGCGTCACGGATGACCGGCACGATCAGCCCGTCGTCGGTGGCCACCGCCATGCCCACGTGCGCCGCACTGAAGTAGCGGATGCTGTCCCCCATCCAGTGCGCGTTGCACTCCGGATGGCGCGTGAGCGCCATGGCGACCGCCTTGATGACGATGTCGTTGACCGAGACCTTGAACGCGTCGCCAGCGGCCACCATCTGCTCGCGCAGCTTCGCCACGTTCGTCATGTCGATTTCCGACGTGAGATAGAACGTGGGGATGGGGCCGATCGACTCGCCCAGGCGACGCGCAATCGTCTTGCGCATCTGGGTGAGTGCGACGTCCCTGTACTCACCGTCGATCTGCATGCCGGTGGCGACGGCGGTGGGCTTCGAGGCGCTCAAGGCCGACGAGGCCACGGGTGCCGCCGCAGGCACCGGTGCGGCAGACGCCGCCGCCTCGATGTCGCGCAGAATCACGCGACCGCCAGGGCCTGTGCCTCGAATGGCCGCGAGATTCAGCCCCTTTTCGGCCGCCAGGCGCCGGGCCAGCGGAGAGGAGCGCTGCGGTCCCTCCGTTCCCTCGGTTGCTCCGGGGCCTGAGACGGGCTGGCCCGACGGACTGGCCGCCGCACTGGCGCTCGCCGTCGCAGATGTCGCCTCGGCCGGAGCCTCGGCAGGCGATGGAGCGGTGGCACTCGCTCCGCCGCCCGCCGCCGCGCCGGTGAGCGCCGCAATGTCTTCATCCGCCGCCGCGATCACGCCGATCACCGCGCCCACGGCACTTGTGGAGCCTTCCTCCACGAGCCGCGCGCGCAGCACGCCGTCACCGCGCGCCACGAGCTCCATGATCGCCTTGTCCGTCTCCACTTCGGCGAGCGTGTCGCCGTTCTTCACGGTGTCGCCGACCTGCTTGAGCCACTTCACCAGGCGCCCCTCCTCCATCGTCGGGGAGAGCGCCTCCATCATCACCTTGGTCGCCATGGGTCGCCTGGTCAGTCGAGGTAGAGAACCTGTTTCACTGCCGCGATCGTCTTCGGGACGTCGGGCTTGGCGGCCTTTTCGAGACTCTTGGTATACGGCATCGGCGCGTCGGCCTGATGCACGCGCAGCACGGGCGCGTCGAGGTGATCGAAGCAGTGGCGCTGCACGTAATCCACCACCTGGGCCCCCACACCGCACAGCTCCCACCCTTCTTCCACGACCACGGCGCGGTTGGTCTTGCGCACCGATGCGGTAATGGCGTCGACATCCATGGGGCGGATGGTGCGCAGGTCTACCACGTCGCAGCGAATGCCTTCCTTGGCCAGCTGGTCGGCGGCCTGCATGGCCACCAGCACCATCTTGCCGTGCGTGATGAGCGTGCAGTGGTCGCCCTCGCGCTTGAGGTCGGCCTTGCCGAGGGGAATGACGTACTCCTCGTCGGGCACTTCGCCCTTGGTGTTGTACAGCATCTCGCCTTCGAGGAAGCAGACCGGGTTGTCGTCGCGGATGGCCGCCTTGAGCAGCCCCTTGGCGTCGTACGGCGTGCCCGGCGCGACCACCTTGAGGCCGGGGATGTGGGCGAGCCACGATTCCCATGCCTGCGAGTGCTGGGCCGCGAGCTGCAGCGCGGCGCCGTTGGGGCCGCGGAACACCATGGGCATCGGGAACTGTCCGCCGGACATGTACAGCATCTTGGCCGCCGCGTTCACCACCTGGTCGAGCGCGAGCAGCGCGAAGTTCCAGGTCATGAACTCGATGATCGGGCGCAGGCCCGCCATCGCGGCGCCGACGCCGACGCCGGCGAAGCCCAGCTCGGTGATGGGCGTATCCACTACGCGCATCTCGCCGAACTCCTGCAACAGTCCCTTCGACACCTTGTAGGCACCCTGATAGACGGCGACTTCCTCACCCATGAGGAAGACGCGATCGTCGCGGTGCATTTCTTCGCGGAGCGCCTGGTTGAGCGCGTCGCGGTACGTGATGATGGCCATGGGTGCGCTCAGCTCGTGGTTTCGACGAGGATGTCTTCCATGAGCGCCTCGAGGGGCAGCTCCGGGCTGGCTTCGGCGAAGTCGATGCTGTCCTGCACGATCTTCTTGATCTCGTCGTCCATGGCGGCGATGTCGGCGGCGGTGATCTCGCCGGCGTCCTCCATACGCTGCCGGTGCAGCGCGATGGGGTCACGCTTGAGGTACTGCTCGAGCTCTTCCTTGGTGCGATACGTGCCGCTCACCGCGTCCGACATGGAGTGGCCCATGAAGCGGTAGGTGCGGATCTCGAGCAGCGTCGGCGTGCCATCCTTGCGCGCCCGCTCGATGGCCTCCGCGGCGGCCTGTCGCACGGCGAGCACGTCCTGCCCGTCGACGACGTCGCGCGGCATGTCGTACGAGGCGCCGCGCTTGTAGATGTCGTGAATGGCCGACGCGCGCTCGAGGGCGGTGCCCATGCCGTAGCGGTTGTTCTCGATGACGAAGAGGCAGGGCAGCTTCCAGAGCGCTGCCATATTGAGCGCCTCGTGGAAGGCGCCATTGTTCACCGCCGCTTCGCCCATGAAGCAGACGATGACCTGGTCGCCGCCGCGATACTTGATGGCGAAGCCCACGCCGGCGGCGATGGGGATGTGGCCGCCGACGATGCCATGCCCGCCGAGGAAGCCGAGCTGCTTGTCGAACATGTGCATCGAGCCGCCCTTGCCCTTGGCGCAGCCATCCTGGCGGCCGAAGAGCTCGGCCATCACCGCCCGCGGTGCCATGCCGCGCGCGAGCGCCTGCCCATGGTCCCGATAGGTGGTGATGATGTAGTCGTCGGCGCGCAGTTGGGCGATGAAGCCGGTGGAGACCGCTTCCTGGCCGATGTACAGGTGGCAGAAGCCGCCGATGCGGCCGATGGCGTACATCTCGGCGCAGCGCTCCTCGAAGCGCCGCTGCAGAAGCATCGAGTAGAGGAGATCGCGATGGAGCGCGGCAGTCTGCTCCGTCTTTACGGGCACCTGCGGGTCAGATTTCTTCTTCGGAGGCATCAAGTCGACAGTGGGGAGTGTCGGGTGCACCGTCGCACGGACGGCGGACAGCGGGAAGACTCAGGCCAGCGAGGCGGCCTGGACCTGCTCCCAGGCGTGATACGACGATCGGACGAGCGGGCCACTCTCGACATGCCGGAAGCCCATCTGCATGCCGATCTCGTAGAGCGAGCGGAACTCCGCGGGGGTGACGTACCGATCGAGTTCGATGTGCGCGTCGGAGGGGCGCAGGTACTGCCCGAGGGTGAGGATGTCGACGTCCACCGACCGGAGGTCCTTCATGACTTCCACGATCTCCTCGTTGGTTTCGCCGAGGCCGAGGATGATGCCGGTCTTGGTGGGGATGTCCGGAGCGAGGCGCTTGGCGATGCGGAAGATTTCGAGCACCCGCTCGTAGCGGCCACCGGGGCGCGCCTTCTTGAAGAGGCGCGGGACCGTCTCGGTGTTGTGGTTGTAGATCTCCGGCCGCGCTTCGAGCACGGTGCGGATGGAGTCTTCGTTCCCCTGGAAGTCGGGGACGAGCACCTCCACCGAGCAGTTGGGCAGCCGGGTGTGGATCTGCCGGATGGTCTCGGCGAAGATGTAGGCGCCGAAGTCGGGCAGGTCGTCGCGGTCGACCGAGGTAATGACGGCGTGGCGGAGGTTCATCTGGGCGATGGCCTCGCCGACGCGCATCGGCTCTTCGATGTCATACTCCGGCGGGCGTCCGTGGGAGACGGCGCAGTAGGCGCAGTTCCGGGTGCAGACGCTGCCGAGGATCATGAAGGTGGCGGTTCCGTGCTGCCAGCACTCGCCGATGTTGGGGCAGTGGGCTTCCTCGCACACGGAGTGGAGCTTGAGCTCCCGCATGAGGTGCTTGAGGCGGATGTAGTTTTCGCCGCCCGGCGCCTTCACCTTGAGCCACGACGGCTTCCGCTCGGGGAGCGGCTGACGGCGGTGGCGTCCCATGATCTGAACCAGCTGCTCGGCCATACCTTTCGGGGTAGAGGCCCCGGGGTGGTCCGGAGCGTGACGAGGGGAAGCTAGCCCCGTGCACAAAATCCGGGAACGGTTGAGTAACCGTCAAAGAGAGCTTAGGCGGAATGTCGCGATAGTGCCGAAACTTTGGCCGGGCATTACCGTACGGGTGGCTGTCTCCTTTTCCGCGCTGAGGCGCTCATGCTTCGTACTCTGTTTTCCGTTGGCGTCATCGCCCTGATCGGTCTCGTGGCCCTGAAGCTGGTGTTCGGGCTGCTTGGCCCGCTGGTGGCGCTGCTGTTCTGGCTGCTCGGGCTGGCTCTCAAGGTCGTGCTCATTGGCGCCGTGATCTATGTTGTCATCCGCGTGGTGAGTCCGAAGACGGCCGAGCGCCTCGAACGGGCGCTGCGCAGCTAGCAGGGTGGGGTGGAACGTGATCTGGCCGCGATGAACGGCCGGAACTGCCCACGCAGAGAAAACGAGAAGGGGAGAAAGGGAGGGCTTGGCCTGGTCGGCCCCCTCCTTTTCTCCCCTTCTCCCTTTCTTGGTGTGAGCAGTTCTCGACCTCGCGCGCGCGCACTCGTGCCCACGACGAGGGCGGCCGGACTATTCCGTCGGCTCTGGCCGCTCGCTGCTCGAGTCGCCACCCGGTTCGCCGCCGCCTTCACGGTCGCGACGCCCACGGGAACGGCGAGCCCCGCCGCGGCGGCCACGGCGGCCGCGGCGCCGCTGACGCGGTGCGCCGTCCGACATGCTTTCGCTGCCAGCCACCTCGTCGTCGCCATCGTCGGAATCGTCGACATCGCCGGCGCCATGTGCCGTCGGCTCGTACGCCACCGGCTCGCCGTCGATGTGCTCACTCACCGGATCGCGGAGTCGAGACGGGCGGGCACGGGACGCGGTGGCCGACGCCTCGGAAGCCGACGCCTCGGAAGCCGACGCCTCGGTATCCGACTCGCCCTCGCTCGCGGACTCCCCGTCGGAGGCGGCATCGGTGGCCTCGCCCGCGGCGCCGTCGCGCTTGCGCCGGCCACGACGCGAGCGCCGGTTACGGCGTCGCTTTGCGAGACGCTCCGTCCTTTCCTCGGCCTCGCCGTCAGCATCCGCGTCGGCGCCATCGGCGTCGGCGCCATCGGCGTCGGCGCTATCGGCGTCGGCCGCCGCATCCATGACCTCGGCCGTTTCCTCGCCCGGGTGGCGTGCGCGAAGGGCGGCTGGTTCGGGGGCGGCGTCAGCGGCCGATTCCGGTGCGGCGGGGCGCGTCGGTTCATCCGGCGGGGTGGCGGTTGTTCCGCCGTCGAGGGCGCGCGCGAGCGGATCCCGACGCGGCGCCGGCGCGGCGAACGGATCGTCGAGCTCGATGGTCGCGTCGGCGTACGGCGCGCGCGGCTCCTCGCGCCGCTGCGATGCCCGCGGTTGGCGCGGCTCCCCGGCACGGTTGTCGGCCGAACGGCCCTCACGACGATTCGGCCGCGCTTCGGGGTTCCGCGTGCTTTCCCGTTCCCGACTCCGCTCGGCGCGGGGCGGACGGTCGGTGCGGGCGGGACGTTCCCTGGGCGTATCCACGGAGGCCGCCGACTGCTCCCGCGCTTCCCGCTCGCGGGTGCGTCGCCGCTCGCGGTCGCGCCGGCCGTCGGACGGGTCGCCCTCGAGCCCGCCCGAACCGTCCCGCTCGCGCACCTTTTCGCGGATACGCTCGACCGAAAGGGGCTCGGATTCCTCGCGCCGCCGCCCGCCACTGCGCGGGCCTTTGCGCTCGGCCTCGGCGGTCGCGTCGGGCGCCGAGCCGGCCACGGCCCGCCGTCCGCGGGCGCCCCAGGCCCACTTGAGCGCGCCAAGGGCATCGCGCATGGCCACCCGGCGGGTTTCGCGCATACGGACACCGTACGTGGGTTCGAGCGGGACCGACTCCACGCGCCGGGCGTGTGGCACCAGACGCAGCAGCAGATCGGCGTTCGCCGTCCACGTGTCGCCGCGCACGAACGGGTCGGTGCCGGCGGTGCGAAGGGCTTCCCGCAGGGCGGAGATGCGCACCAGCCGCATCGACGCCGTCATGTCGCGCACGCCGTCAACGCGCACGAATGGGCGCATCGCCCAGTGCGCACCCTTGAACAGACGGCGTACGGCCACGGGAGCATCGGCCACCACGAGGCGCTCGCCGACCACCAGGTCCGCCCCGCCCTCGAAGCGGCGCGCGAACTCGGGGACCATGCCCGGCGGATCGGTGAAGTCGCCCTGCAGCAGCAGCACCGCGTCGCGACGCGGATAGCGCGTCAGGCCGGCCACGTGCGTGAGCAGGGCGTTCACGGCGCCGGCGTAGCCCAGGTGCGTGGCGCCACGCAACACGGTGACGGGCATGGCCCGCTCGTACTGCTCCGCCACGGCCGCCGTGTCGTCATTGCTCGCGTCGTCGTACACCACGACTTCGTACTCGCGCGGGAACTCGGCGAGCACCGTCCGAAGCCGCCAGAGCAGGACGCCGATGGTGGCGACCTCATTGTGCGCGGGAATGGCAAGGTAAAGCACGGGTACCGGAGATGGGACGAACGGGCCCGCCGGCGGAAACGCTGGCGTTCTGGTGTGCGTCCGATAATAACAGAGAAGGCCCGCCAGCGGTGGCCATGCGCCCCGACACCCGATCCGGTGTACGGACGACATGGAAAAAGACGGCCGCCGGCGTCATGGACCCCGACCTCGGAGGATGCTGCATGATTCTCGCGAACACGCGTGCCCGGCTGACCCGGGAGGATGCGCAACTGGTCGTCCGGCTGGTGGCCCGCAGCTGCGGCCGCACCGTCGCCGCCACCGAGGAGACGTTGGCCGACAAGGGACTCGATCCCCTGCTCGACGACGCCGCGCTGCTGGATGGGCTGCTGCACGCACGGCAGGGGGCCCACGCGTCGTGGCCGCTCTTCAGCTACGTGGTGGTCCGGCACGCCCTGCGCCAGTCGGGGGAGGACGACCGCGTGATCGCGGACTACGTCGCGTCCATCCTGCTGCACTTCGGGCTGCGGCAGCGGGCGCGCCAACTGGGCGACCACGACGATGCCACCTACGACACGCTGGCGTCGCTCGGCAACGATCTCGAGGGCGCAGATGCCTCCCGGGCCTTTCTCGCCCGGGCGCATCTGGGCAACTACGCGCTCTGGTTGAGCGGGCTCTTTCCCGACCACATCGAGCAGCGCCGATGGCGCCGTGGCGGCCCGGACCTGGGGTACTTCGAGGCCATGGGGCAGCGTGGGTTCCGCCTGGCCGCCGACCACCGGCTGGCCAACGAGCACGGCCTTGCCCCGCTTTTTGCCGCTGCCGCCGAACGGTTTCCCACGCTGCGGGTGGCGCTCAACCGGGTCAGCGACCGCCTGCTGTTTCCGCATGTGCACTCCCCCGAGCGTCTCATGCGGCAGGTCCGCGACCTGACCTGACCTCGCCGTGGCGACGGAGTGGCCCGGGCGGCGTTCCCGTGGGCCGCTCCGCTCCCTAGCTTTCCGCACATGTTCGACGATCTCCGCGACAACCTGCGCGCTTTCTCCAGCCGCCTCGACCCGAACGAGCGCCGGCGCATGTCCTCAGGCATGCGTGAGGCGCTCGTGCACGCCAAGCTGGCGTTGCAGGATCTGCGGAGCGGGCTGGCGCAGACCGACGCGCGTCTGGCAGCCGAGCAGCGCGATCTCGAGACGGTCCGGCGTCGGCAGGCCCTCGCCGCCGAGGTGGACGATCAGGAGACGGTTGCGATCGCCGAACGCTTTGCGGCGCAGCACGCCGAGCGGGTGGCGATGCTCGAGACCAAGCGCCTCGCGCAACAGCAGGAGCTGACGCTCGCCGAACGGGAATACGAGTCGATGGCCGCCGAACTCCGTCGCGTGGCGTCCGGGCTGGCACCGGAAGCGTCGTCGCCGGAGGCCGCGGCGGACCGCGAAGTGGATGCCCAGCTGTCCGATGATCCCGACGCCGGGCTGGACCTCAGCGACGTGCCGCCGCCCTCGCGCCGGTCCCGCGCCGAACGGGAAGCCGACGCCGACGCTCGTCTCGCCGATCTCAAGCGTCGCTTCGGCAAATGACCGAGGGGAGCCGGCGGCTGGCGATCGGGTGCCTGACCGCGATCGCCCCGCTCGCGGCCCTCACGGTGCGCCTTGGCGCGCAGGCTGCGGGCGCCCGGCAACCTCCCGTGTCCAGTCAGGGGCGCCTGGCGGTGACCGGGTGTTCGGGGCAGCACATCAGCAACATCGTGGTCATCACCCAGCCGCCGTTCACCGAGCGGCTGCCGCGTGACCTCGAGTGGGTGCGCCGCACGGTGCGCACCATGCACGCCACCACGCGCGACGACGTGGTGCGTCGGTTCCTGCTGCTCAAGGTCGGTGAACCCTGCAACCAGATTCAGCGTGCCGAGTCGGAGCGCATCCTGCGCGCCCAGTCGTTCCTCGTGGACGCGCGCATTCGGGCTTACGACGACGAGAACGGCGGGGTGCTGCTGGAAGTCGAGACGCGCGACGACTTCAGCCTCATCTTCACGCCGCTCCTGCGGGCCAGTGCACCGCTGCTCCGCGGCATCCAGCTGGGCGAGATGAACCTGGCGGGCAATGCGATGCAGGCCACCGTGGAGTGGCGCGACGGGCGGGCGTACAACGACGTGCTCGGGCTGTCGTTCACGGACTATCAGTTCGCCGGTGGCCGCAACGAGTTGCGGGTGGTCGGGCGCCGCAATCCGTTCGGCCAGCGCATGGAACTCGGGATCCTGCGGCCCTTCTACACGGACCTGCAGCGCTTTGCGTGGGCCGGCGGCGTGGGGGGTACGCGTGAACCACTGCGGCTGCAGCGCGATACGCTGCCGGAGCATGCGGTGAACGTGCGGCGCGAGTACGGCAGCCTTGGGGGACTGGTACGCGTGGGCCCGGTCGGGCGGCTCAAGCTGGTGGGCGGCTCGATCACGCGGGAAGCGGAGCGTATCGATCCCGTTGCCTTCATGCTGACGCCGAATGGCGTCGTCCCCGACACGGTGGCTGCCCCGTGGCCGAGTTTTCGGCGGCAGAGCGTCCTCCGCGCCAACCTGTTACTCGGCGTTCGCGCCATCCGCTTCGTGCGCGTGCAGGGATTCGACGCGCTCACCGGCGCCCAGGACGTGCGTGTGGGCGCGCAGGTCGGCCTGGTGGGCGGGCATTCGCTGGCCATCGGTCCGGCCATCGACCGCGACCGTTTCTTCGCCACCAACATCTACCTCGGCGCCGGCGGCGAACGATGGTTCGCGGGTGTGCAGGGCATCACCGAGATGCGCTACGACCTGCAGCGCCGCCAGTGGGACAACGTCATCGGCAGCGGACGCGCGGCGTGGTACTTCCGCCCCGCCGTCCGGCAGACCACGGTGCTTCAGGCCGAGTGGGCAGCCGGACGCCGCATGCAGGTGCCGTTTCAGCTCACGCTGGCCGATCGCGAGGGCGGCCTGCTCGGCCACCGCAATTCCACCTCGCCCGGTGCGCGCCGTGCCATCCTGCGCGGAGAACAGCGTCTGGTGATCCCGACGCGCCTCAACGTTGCTGACGTCGGCCTGGCGGCCTTTGCCGAAGCGGGACGCCTGTGGGCCGAACGGTCGGTGCCGTACTCCAGGGACACGCCGTGGCGCGGCGCGGTGGGGGTGTCGGTGTTGGCCGCCGTGCCACCCCGCTCCCGTCGCCTCTGGCGCGTGGATTTCGCGGTGCCGGTGGGCAACGATCCCAACCGCTGCTTCGAGGTGCGCTTCACAGGGCTCGACCGCAGCCGATTCTTCTGGAATGACCCCAACGACGTAGCCGCGTCACGCGAGCGGACGGCGCCGACGTCGTTGTTCACGTGGCCGTGAGGCGGGGATTGGTGTGGGGCGGCTGCTCGACCCCCATGTGAGCAGGACGAAGCGGGTCAGGGAGGAGGAGACAGCGTACTGCGGTTCACTGCTCCCTCCACCCTGACCCGCTTCGTCCTGCAAACATGGGGTTCGACCTGTCCACCACACTCCACCCAGTTATCTCACCCCCGCCATCATCTTGCGAATGGGCACGATCATGACGCCGAGGAGGGCTGTGGCGACGAAGAGCGCAATGGCGGTGCCGCTGAAGACGGCCGGCGTCTGCTCGAGCTTCGTGGGATCGACGTGGCCTCCCACGAGGCCGGCCACGAGGTTGCCGACCGATGCAGCGAGGAACCAGATGCCCATCATCTGTCCGACGTAGCGGCGCGGCGAGAGGGTGGTCATCGAGGACAGGCCCACGGGGCTCAGGAACAGCTCGCCGCAGGTCTGGAAGAAGTAGCTCGCGATGAGCCACCACGGCGACACGAGCACGCGGCCGCCCGTGGCCACGACGGTGTTGGCGGCGAACACCATGAGCAGGAAGCCCACACCGGCCAGGGCAAGGCCAAGCGCGAACTTCGAGGGGCTCGACAGGTCGATGCTGCGCTTGGCCATCGCCACCCAGAGCGCCGCGAACACCGGCGACATGATGATGATGAACGCCGAATTCACCGTCTGGAACCACGTGGCCGGCACTTCGAAGCCGAACAGGTTGCGGTCGGTGAAGTCGTTGGCGAAGAGCTGCAGCGACGTGGGCGCCTGCTCGAACGCCGCCCAGAAGATGGCCGCGAACACGAACAGCACGAAGATGACGGCCGAACGCTTCTTCTCGTCGCTGGTGAGGCCGCCGAAGGCGAAGATGTAGGCGAAGAACGCCACCGCGATACCGACCAGCACGAAGGTCATCGCGCCGCCGATGGCCTGCGGATCGAGCGCCACCGTGCCGGTGGCGGCGAGGACGAAGACCAGCGCGAGCACCGCGAGACCGGCGAGGGTCGTGGTGCGAACCGTCGCCTCGCGCTTGGCCTGCACGGCCGGATCAGGGTCGCGCACGATGTCTTGACCGATCGTGCCGAGAAACTTGCGGGCGCCCAGCCAGAAGCTGACGAGACCGAACGCCATGCCGATGCCGGCGGCGCCGAAGCCCCAATGCCAGCTCACCCGTTCGCCGAGATACCCGGTGACCAGCTGGCCGATGAAGGCGCCGGTGTTGATGCCCATGTAGAAGATCGAAAACCCGGCGTCGCGGCGGGCGCCACCTTCCGGATACAGATCGCCGACGATGGCCGAAATATTGGGCTTGAGCAGCCCCGTGCCGAGCACGATGAGCACGAGCCCGAGGAAGAAGAACGGCTTGCCGATCGATTCCCCGGCGAATCCCGACACGCCGATGGCGAGGTGGCCGGCGGTGATGAGCACCGCCCCGATCAGGATGGCGCGCCGCAGGCCGAGCCAGCGGTCGGCGATCCAGCCGCCGGGGAGCGAGGCGAGATAGACGCACGCCGCGTAGATGCCCACGATGGCCGACGCCTGCGGGCGCTCGAAGCCGAAGCCGCCATCGGCGAGGGCGGCGGCCATGAACAGCACCAGCAGGGGGCGCAGGCCGTAGTACGAGAAGCGCTCCCACATTTCGGTCATGAAGAGCAGACCGAGGCCCTTGGGATGGCCGAAGAAGGAGCGGTCGTTGGAGGGCGAGACGGACGTGCTCACGGGACTTGGACTGAGGTGGGCGATTCCTTGATGCACGCCACGAAGTGCCCGGGGGCCTTTTCTTCGAGCGGCGGCACGACACGAGTGCACGCAGCGTCCTTCCTGGGATGCGGACACCGCGGGTGAAACACGCAACCCGGCGGCGGGTTCGCCGGCGACGGCGGATCACCGGGGAGCAGGATGCGCTGGCGCTGGGCACCCGGTACGGGTACCGGCACGGCCGACAGCAGGGCCTGCGTGTACGGCATGCGCGGGGAGGCAAAAAGCTCGCGCCGCGGCGCCAGCTCGACGATCCGGCCGAGGTACATCACGGCGACCCGGTCGGCCATGTGCGACACCACGGCCAGATCGTGGGCGATGAACAGGTAGGACAGGCCGCGGTCGCGCTGCAGATCCTGCAGCAGGTTCACCACCTGCGCCTGCACACTGACGTCGAGCGCCGAGACCGGCTCGTCGCAGACGATGAACGCCGGTTCGACCGCGAGCGCGCGCGCGATGCCGATACGCTGGCGCTGCCCGCCGGAGAACTCGTGCGGATAGCGGGCGGCATACTCGGGGCGGAGCCCGACTTCCTCGAGGAGGCGGGCCACGCGGATGTCGGCTTCGGCGCCTTCGGCCAACTGGTGCACGAGCAACCCTTCCCTGATCGCGGCGCCGACGGTGAGGCGCGGGTTCAGCGACCCGTAGGGATCCTGGAAGACGATCTGCAGGTGGCGCCGCATGCGGCGCAAGGCCTCACCACGCAGGGCCAGCAGGTCGACCCCGTTCACGTGCACCTGACCGCTCGTGGGTTCGACGAGGCGGAGCAGGGCGCGGCCGGTGGTGGTCTTGCCGCAGCCGGACTCCCCGACCAACGCCAGCGTTTCGCCGCGGGCCACGTCGAACGACACACCGTCGACCGCCTTCACGGCTCCGGTGACGCGCTGCAGCAGCCCGCTGCGGATGGGGAAGTGCTTGATGAGGTCGCGCACCGACAGCAGCGGTGCGGCGCCTGCGGCCACGCCGGTCATTGCCGATGCCCCCGCTCCTGCACGAGGTGGCACCGGGCCCGATGCGCCACGCCCACCTGGTGCAGCACCGGCTCCTCGCGCGCACAGCGCTCGAAGGCCTGCGGGCACCGATCGCGAAAGGTGCAGCCGCTGGGCAGCGCCGTGGGAGCGGGCACCGTGCCGGCGATGGTGGCGAGGCGCGTGCGCGCATCGCCGAGGCGGGGCATCGCGGCCAGCAGCCCCTCGGTGTACGGATGGGCCGGATTCGCGAACAGTGCGTCGACGGGCGCCTCCTCGACCACGCGCCCGGCGTACATGACGAGCACCCGCGCCGCCATCTCCGCCACCACACCGAGATCGTGCGTGATGAGCAGCAGCGCCATGCCGGTCCGCGACCGCAGTTCGCGCAGCAGATCGAGAATCTGGGCCTGAATGGTCACGTCGAGCGCGGTCGTGGGCTCGTCGGCGATGACCAGCTTGGGCGAGAGCACCAGCGCCATCGCGATCATCACGCGCTGCCGCATCCCGCCGGAGAGCTCATGCGGATACTGCTTCGCGCGGGCCGGGGCGTCGGCGATACCCACCTGGGCCAGCATCGCCACCGCCTGCTCCCACGCCTCGTGGCGGCTGGCGCGGGTGTGCACGCGCACCACCTCGGCGATCTGCTCGCCCACGGTGAGCACCGGATTGAGCGCCGTCGAGGGTTCCTGGAAGATCATCGCCATCTGTCGGCCGCGAATGGCGCGCAGCGCGGGCGCATCGAGCGTGAGCAGGTCGCGCCCGTCGAACACGACGTGACTGCCGTTGGTGATCCGGCCGGGTGGCGGCACCAGCCGCAACAGCGAAAGGGCGGTGAGCGACTTGCCACAGCCGGACTCTCCGACGAGACAAACGGTCTCGCCGAAGGCCACCGTGAAGCTCACGCCATCGACGGCCCGCACGTCCCCATCGGCCGCCGGAAAGGCGACCTGCAGCGACTGCACGTCGAGAAGGGGGTGCTGCGGAGTGGCCGGGGACACGGACGCGTAGCTCGGAGGTGGGAAGGGGGGCGGGCGCGTCAGGGACGGTCAAACTGGGACAGCGCGAAGCGGTCGCGCAAGGCGTCGCCGACGGCATTGCAGGCCACCACCGGGAGGATCATCGCCACGCCGGGGAACACCGTGAGCCACCACTGGCTGCGGATCACACCGGCCCCGTCGCGCAAAATGGTCCCCCAACTGGCGGTCGGTGGCTGGATGCCGAGGCCGAGGAAGCTGAGGCCGGCCTCGAGGCCGATGGCGTTGGCCACACCGAAGGTGCCGGTGACGGCCAGCAGCGGCGCGAGGTGCGGCAGGAGATGGCGCAGCAGCAGGCGCGGCGCGCGCACGCCCTGCGCACGCGCGGCCAGAGTGAACTCCCGGCTGGCCAGCGCATCGAGTTCGCCAGTGACCATGCGCGCGGTGGCGAACCAGCCGGTGAGGCCGATGAGGAGGACGAGCGCCACGATGTCGAAGGGCCCCGCCACGCCGACCACCGCCAGCAGGACCAGCAGGCGCGGTACGGACATGGCCACGTCGAGCGCCCGGCGGAGAACCGTTTGCACCGACGGCGGGCTGAATGCCGCCATCGCGCCATACGCCGTGCCGACCATGAGCCCCAGCAGCACCGAGGCCAGCGAGAACGCCACCGAGACGCGGGCCCCGTGCAGCACGCGACTGAGCACGTCGCGCGAGTAGGCATCGGTGCCGAACGGATACGCCAGCGAGGGGGCGCGACTCTTGAGCGCGATGATGTCCAGCGTGGCGTTGGGCGGATGGGGCGAGAGGAGTGGAGCCGCCACGGCAACGCCGAAGAGGAGCGAAATCAGCACCGCGCTCCGTCCGAGCGAGGTTGGGACACGAGCCCGGCGGGTCACGACTGCGGCACTCCGCGCCGTCCGTCGGTGGGTCGGCTCTCGAGCGCCACCCGCAGACGTGGATCGGCCAGCTCCCGCAGGGTTTCGGCGACGATGCTGCCAAGCGCCATGATCGCCGCGCCCACGATGACACAGGCCGCCACGACGGCGTAATCCCGCTTGTTGATGGAGGCCATCAGCACGTAGCCCATGCCGGGCCAGGCGAAGATCTGTTCCACGAACACCACGCCGGCCAGGTTGAGCGGCAGCAGAAATCCGCTGACCGTGATGACCGGCAGGAGCGAGGCGCGCCACGCCCCGCGCATCACCCGCCAGCGGGGCAGGCCGTTGGCGCGCGCGGTCTGGACGAACGGTTGGGTGAGGACCTCCATCATGCTCTCGCGCTGCAACCGGGCCAACGCGGCCACATCGAAAATCGCGATCGACAGCGTCGGCAGGACCAGATGGCGGACGCGGTCCCTCCACTGTTCCCCGGCCGACATGTACGCGTAGAGGTCATCGGTCATGCCGCCACTCGGCAGAAGCGGCCACCACGACGTGAAGAGCAACAGCAGCGCCAGCGCGATCCAGAATTCGGGGATGGAGTACAGGACCAGCAGGATCGTGGAGGTGAAACGGTCTCGCCGCGATCGTGCGTGCATGCCTTGCCACGCGCCAAGCATGACGCCGGCCGTGACGGCAAGCAGAAATCCCGGCACGATGAGCACGAGGCTGTTGGGCAAGGCGTCGGCCAGCACGGTGACCACCGGTCGCTGCTGCGCCACCGACCACCCGAGATCACCGGAGAGCGTCGCGCCGAGCCAGCGGACGTACTGCGTGAGGATGGGATCGTCGTAGCCGTAGATCACCCGCAGACGGGCCCGGACCTCGGCCGGAACCGCCTCGCCGAGGGCCGTGACCGGATCGCCGGGGGCCAGCTGCAGACAGAGAAACGCAAACGTCGCCGCCACGAACACGACGGCGAGGCTTTGCGCCGCGCGCACGAGGAGCCGCCGCGCGGGTGTGTTCAGCGCGCGCCTCCGTCTGGGGTGCCGAGGCCGATGCGGTCGCGGTCGAGGCGCTGCGCGGGATCCGTGCGCCAGTCGGCGAGGTTGGCCCACCAGCCATCCGCCCGCAGTGGCGGCACGATGAAGCGCCGATGAATGGCCACCGGCGTGCGCTGCTCGTAGAGCCACACGGCGGCTGCATCATCGATGGCCTGCTGGAACACGCGCGCCCAGTATCCGCGGCTGCGGGTCGCGTCGAACGTGGTGAGAGCGCTGTCGAGAAGCGCATCGAAGGCGCGGCTGGCGTAGGCGCTGGTGTTGGCGGTTCCGGTGGAGGCCCAGGTCTGCCGCAGTCCCACCAGGCCAGGGCTGGTGCCCCAGCCGCCGAGATAGCTGTCGAAGGTGCGACTGTCGATGCGGGCGACGAGCGCGTTGACGTCGAGCACGAGCGGCGTGGCCTTCACGCCGACGGCGCGATACTGCTCCTGCAGCAGCACGGCATAGCGTTGCCGGGACGCGCTGCTATTGGGCACCAGCATGTCGAAGGCCAGCGGGACACCGTTGCGTTCGCGCAGCCCGTCGCCGTCGCTGTCACGCCACCCGGCCGAATCCAGCAGGGCACGGGCAGCGGCCGGGTCGAAGGGGAGCGGTCGCAGCGCGGCCGTATCCGGGATAAGCGCCCGCGGGGCGGGGGCGAGCGCGACCACCCCCAGCGAATCGAACACGCTGCGCACCAGGCGTTCCCGATCGACCGCCATCGTGAGCGCCCGGCGGACGGACGGTTCACCGAGGATGGGGTGCGGTTGACCGGGGGCCTGCGGATCCCGGTAGTTCAGCGCAAGAAAATTGTACGTGAGCGCGTGGTTGTCCACGAGCCGCAGCGTCGGCGTCTGCGCCACCTGCGCGAAATTGTCCGGACGGATCATCTCGAAAAAGTCCGCTTCGCCCGCGAACAGCTTCACGGTGGCCGCACCGAAATCCGGGACGATGCTCCAGATGACCCGATCGAGTCTGGCCCGACCGCGGGCATTCGCCGTGTCGGCCACGATCTCGATGCGTTGGCCGGGATCCCAACGCGCGAACCGGAAGCGTCCGGTCCCGACCGGCTGACGGGCAAATGACGATTCGGCGAGCCGGCTCAGCGGCACGGTGTCGAGCAGGTGCGCCGGCAGGATCCACATGTGATACGTGGCATCGTAGAACTGCTGCGGCGTGCGGCGCTTGAACCAGAAGACGGCCGTCATCGAATCGCGCACCGACACCGAGTCGATGTTGCCGAGGAGTGAACGGCTTTCGGCGCCCACGGAATCACTGGTGTAGGCGCGATAGGTGAAGCGCACGTCGGCGGCGCGCACCGGGGCCCCATCGTGCCAGCGGGCGGCGGGGTCGATGGCGAAGGCGATCGACATCGAGTCCGTGGCCCAGCGCCACGAGGTGGCCAGACGCGGCGTGAATCCGCCATCGCCGTACGTCTCGAGGGCGGGTCCGATTTCGGCCAGCCGTTCGAAGAGGGCGGCCACGACCGCGCCTCCCTGCACGCTCGACACCAGCGGCGGCAGCAGGGTCGTGGGCTCGGCCGGCACCACGGCGATCATGGTGCCGCCGTTCTCGCCGGTGGCGTCATCGGCGACGCGCGACTCCCCGCCACAGGCCAGCAGGGCCAACGCGGGCAGCAGTCGGAAGGAACGCAAAGAGGCGAGAGTCATGGGCGCAGGAGGGGGAGCATCACGGGCATCGGTAGGATGCCGAGCGCCACTCACCGGCGCCAGAGCCAGCGGGGATCAGCCAACTGACGTTTCTGTGACACCACGCACTCCGGCAGCGAGGGCGGGGGCGCAAAGGGGGTGACCTCGCCGAGGCCGGCCAGCCCCTGGGCCAGCGAGCGCATGACATCGTCGGCCTGGGCCTCGTCGGTCAGCCCCGGCCGAAGCTGGTGCAGTGACGCGGCCGGCGGGGCCGATGGCAGTGGCACGCGGGCCGCCCGCACCAGCCACGACTGGTCATCGGTGAAGAGCAGGCTGCCGTGCTGCAGGTACGCGTCACCCTGCCGCCAGATGGCGCTGCCCACCAGCTTGCGGCCGCCGACGACCAGTTCGCCGGCGGCCGGCGCGTCGAAGCAGACCGGCCCATCGGGGCGCACGCCGCCGCCACCCGCGGACAGCTCGGCTGGCACCCCGATCCGGCGGAGCGCGTCGCGCAGCAGGTGATTGACGGCCGCATAGGTCGGACGCCACGGCTGGCTGCTGGCGAGCGGCAAGGTGACACTGTAGGTCAGCTCGCGATGGTGCAGCAGCGCGCGACCGCCGGTGGGCCGGCGGACGGCCGCCAGACCGGCGGCGCTCAAACTCTCGGCGTCGAATCGCCCCTGCCCCCGTTCGTTGCGGCCAAAGGAGACGGTCGGGGACGCCCAGGCGTACCACCGCCAGACGGCCACTCCGGTGCGCGCCGTGTCCAGCAGCGCGGCATCGACGGCCATGTTGGTGAGCCCATCGGCGGCGGGCGACGACAGGATCTCCCACCGCGACGGCAGCGCGGCCAACGTGTCCGGTCCGGACTCAGGCATGGTGTCGCGCAGGGTGTTCGGAGGGTGACAGGGCGGTTCGGGGCCGACGCATTCCGGTTAAATTACGCGCACTGCGGCGACCAGCGCCGCGCACGTCTTCGCTTTTTCCGACGCCGTCACGGGCCCTCTCGCAGGGTGCCCGTTCTCCTTGAGGATGGTCATGGCCACGCGCACCGCCTCGCCCGCGCCCGTCGCGGTCGATTCCTTCATTCCCCGCCATCTGGGGCCGAACGCCGCCGAGCAGCAGGCGATGCTCGCGACGCTGGGCTTCGATTCGCTCGACGCGTTCATCGACGCGGTCGTGCCGGAGAAGATCCGTTTCCGCGGCACGCTGCAGACGGGCCCCGAGCAGAGCGAGGCCGAGGTGCTGGCCGCGCTGCGGACGGTGGCCGCCCGCAACCAGGTGTATCGCTCGTTCATCGGCATGGGGTACTACGGCACGCACACGCCGAACGTCATCCTGCGCAACGTGATGGAGAATCCGGCGTGGTACACGGCCTACACGCCGTACCAGGCCGAGATCGCGCAGGGGCGGCTCGAGGCGCTGCTCAACTATCAGACGATGGTGATCGACCTCACCGGCCTCGAGATCGCCAACGCGTCGCTGCTCGACGAAGGCACCGCTGCTGCCGAAGCGATGGCGCTGGCGTTCGCCGCCAAGGGCAGTGCGACGCGCAACGTGTTCATGGTCGCGTCCGACTGTCACCCGCAGACGATCGCCGTGGTCGAAGCCCGCGCCGCCGCGCGCGGTGTGGCGGTGCGGGTGGCGGATGCGCGGGCGGCGACGGTCGACGAGACGGTGTTCGGCGTGCTTCTGCAGTACCCGGGCACCGACGGCGCGGTGGTGGACTACCGCCAGCTCACCGACCAGGCGCATGCGGCCGGGGCGCTGGTCATCGTCGCCAGCGATCTGTTGGCGCTCTGCCTGCTCACGCCACCGGGCGAATGGGGCGCCGACATCGTGGTGGGCAACACCCAGCGCTTCGGTGTGCCCATGGGTTATGGCGGGCCGCACGCGGCCTTCTTCGCCACGCGCGATGAGTACAAGCGCCTGCTGCCGGGGCGCATCATCGGCCTGTCGCGTGATGTCGAAGGCGCGCCGGCGTTGCGCATGGCGCTGCAGACGCGCGAGCAGCACATCCGCCGCGAGAAGGCCACCAGCAACGTCTGCACGGCCCAGGTGCTGCTGGCCGTCATGTCCAGCATGTACGCCGTCTACCACGGTCCGACGGGACTCACGAGGATCGCCGAGCGCGTGCACCAGCGGGCGGTGACGCTCGCGGCTGGTCTCGAGCGGCTTGGCTTCGCCATCACGCACGAGAATTACTTCGACACGGTGCGGGTGGAAGTCGGCGCGCACGGGCAGGACGACATCCTCGCCGCCGCCGCCTCGCGCCGCATGAACCTGCGCGTGCTCGAGCCGGGCACCATCACGCTGTCGCTGGACGAAACCACCACGGCCGCCGATGTCGCCGACCTGTGGGCGGTGTTCAACAACGACGCCGCGCCCGACTTCTCATGCGACGACGTCGCCGCCGGCACCGACACCCGCTATGACGAGCGGTTCCGCCGCGTCACGCCGTTCCTCACGCACCCCACGTTCCACCGCTATCACAGCGAGACGGAGATGCTGCGCTATCTCTACTCGCTGCAGGCGAAGGACTTCTCGCTGGTGCACGGCATGATTCCGCTCGGGTCGTGCACGATGAAGCTCAACGCCACCGCGGAGATGATCCCCGTGACGTGGCCCGAGTTCGGCCAGCTGCACCCGTTCGCGCCGGTGGAGCAGGCGCAGGGCTACGCGCAGCTGTTCACGGAACTCGAGCACGACCTGGCCGAGGTCACCGGCTTTGCGGGCGTGTCACTGCAGCCCAACGCGGGCTCGCAGGGCGAGTACGCGGGCCTGCTGGTCATCCGCGCCTATCACCAGTCGCGCGGCGACCTGCACCGCACAGTGTGCCTCATTCCGCAGTCGGCGCACGGCACCAACCCGGCGTCGGCGGTCATGGCCGGCTTCTCGGTGGTGGTGGTCAAGACCGATGCCGACGGCAACATCGACATGGACGACCTGCGCGCCAGGGCCGAGCAGCACTCGGCCAATCTCGGCGCCCTGATGGTCACGTATCCGAGCACGCACGGCGTGTTCGAGGCGAACATCAAGGACATCACCGCGCTCATCCACGAGCACGGCGGGCAGGTGTACATGGACGGCGCGAACATGAACGCCATGGTGGGCGTGTCGCGTCCGGGCGACCTCGGGGCGGACGTGTGCCACCTCAACCTGCACAAGACCTTCTGCATTCCGCACGGCGGCGGCGGCCCTGGCATGGGCCCGATCGGGGTGGCGGCGCAGCTGGTGCCGTTCCTGCCCACGCATCCGGTCGTGGCCACCGGCGGCACCTCGCCCATCGGCCCGATCTCGGCGGCTCCGTGGGGCAGCGCGAGCATCCTGCCCATTTCGTACGTGTACATCAAGCTGATGGGCGGGGAGGGGCTGGCCTACGCCACCAAGGTCGCCATCCTCAACGCGAACTACGTCGCCAAGCGGCTCGAGGCGTACTACCCCGTGCTGTACCGCGGGCAGAACGGCCTCGTGGCGCACGAGTGCATCCTCGACACGCGCGCGCTCAAAACGGCGGCGGGCATCGAGGCCGAGGACATCGCCAAGCGCCTCATGGACTACGGCTTCCACGCGCCCACGCTGTCGTTCCCGGTGGCCGGCACGCTGATGGTGGAGTCCACCGAAAGCGAGTCGAAGGCGGAGCTCGACCGCTTCATCGAAGCGATGGTCGGCATTCGCGAGGAGATCGCCGCGGTCGAGCGCGGGGAAGCCGATCGCGACGACAACGTGCTCAAGAACGCACCGCATACGGCGGGGCATTGCACGAGCGACGCGTGGACGCACCCGTACACGCGCCAACAGGCCGCCTATCCGACCGCGTGGACGCGTGACCGGAAGTTCTGGCCCACGGTGCGCCGGGTGGAGAGTGCTTTCGGCGATCGCAACCTCGTGTGCGCCTGCCCGCCGATCGAGTCGTCCGCGCCGGCCGCGACGTAACGCCGTCTCCCCCCGATTCATGAACGGCGCGGGTGCCCTCGGGCACCCTGGCC
>JBEILM010000015.1:0-55630 GCA_040379205.1 Gemmatimonas sp. | reverse complement strand
CGGCTGTCGTGTACGGTGGGCCATGCTGCAAGTGCGCGAGTCCACCTCGCGGCTATTGGACAACATGACACTCGCCACCTTGGCGAGCCGCGACTCCACCTCGATGTTGTAGCAATCGGCACGTGGCACGTCTCCTGCTTTGAAATGTCCTAGTTATTCGCTAGGGCATACATGCCACGGAGACTGAATATCCTTGGGCTCACTCGGTGAGCGGGCTTGGTGGGTGACTCGCGCTCCCGCACGATGCCGGGGCGAAGACCGATGCGCTGACGCAACACTGCGGCGACGCCACGACATCCGAGGCACGAATGTGGACGACCCTGCTCCTGTGCTGCACCCTCGCCCGATCCCCGGGCGATCCTGACATCCTCTGGCGGTACATCCTCACCGCCGACCAGACGCAGGCCCGACGTCTTCAGGGCCGGATCACCGACCCGCACAGCACGCCGATAGCGAACGCGGTCGTCTCGATTCCTTTGCTGGGGCGCACGGCCGTCACGTCGCGGACCGGCGACTTCGTGATCGACGGGTTGCCCGCGACCGACCTCTCGGTGCAGGTGCGTGCCATCGGTCGGAAGCCCGTTGTTCGATCGGTGCGCATCAACGCCACGACGAGCACCACGCTCGACCTCGTCCTCGAGCCGTCCATCGTCGAAGTCGGGGCGATGGTCGTGACGGGGACCCCCGCCGGGTCGACGACACTGACCCCACTCGACGTCGACGCGGTGGACCCCGCCCAGATGCGCAAGGTCGCCACGGCCTCCCTCGGCAAGTCACTCGAGGGTATTCCCGGTGTCGCCAACCTCAGCCAGGGACCGGCGGCGGGCAATCCGGTGCTTCGCGGCCTTTCGCAAGGGCACGTGCGCATTGTGCGTGACGGCGTACCGCAGGAGAACTTCCAGGCCACGGCCCGATGGTTTCCGCCAGGCAACTTCGCCGGGGTCGAACGCATCGAAGTCATCCGCGGGCCCGCGAGTGTCCTCTACGGGCCGAATGCAGTGGGTGGCGCGATCAACCTGATTCCCAAGAGCGTGCCGCAGACCGAGGGCCGTGCGTTGCGCGTGGCGTCCCTGACCGAGTTGCAGTACTTCGGCAACAACAACGAACGGTACGGGCACACCAGTCTCGAGGCGGCCGTCCGCCCTGGCCTCGGGCTGCGAATCGGTGCGAACCGCCGGATCGCCGGCGACTTTCGCGTTTCCGACGTCGCCACATTCAGTGAATCGCGGCAGCCGCGCGCACCGCTGTTCAGTGGGCGCCTGCCCTTCACGGCGTTCGAGCAGGATGGCGCCTACGGTCAGGTCGGGGCGTCCGGCCGATGGGGACAGGTGTACGCCAACCACGATTGGTGGCGGGGGCGCAACAACTTTCTCAACCTCAATGGAACGGCCACATCGGTCGCGATGCGGAACACCGATACGCGACTTCGGGGCACCCTGTTGCTCGGGGACGTGGTCCTCACGCCCACCTTCCTGCTGCAGCGCGCCGGCATTCTGCGCAACACGCAGGGGAAAACCTATGGAGACGCTCTGCGGAACCACGACTGGAATCAGGAGCTCCTCAACGAAGCGGCCACCGCCCGCCTCGAATTGCAGCATCCGCGGACCCTGGGGGCGCGCGGCACGCTCGGCGCCGAGCTGAACCGGCAGGATGTCACCGTCCGCAAATCGAATGTCGAGCCGTCATCATTCACGCGAAACATCGGAGTGTTCGCGTTTGAAGAGTGGGGAGGTGATCGCCTCAACCTTTCGGCCGGCATGCGTTTCGACCACCGGCAGCTGGATGCGGTCGACAACCCGCTGGTACAGCGCCTTCCGGACGCCGATCGGGCCAAGGCACTCTCCAAAACGTTCTCGGCACTGACCGGATCAGTCGGGATCGGCCTTCGCGTGCGCGACCCGCTCACTCTGGCAGTGAACGCCAGCTCCGGCTTCCGCCCACCGGCGCCGCTCGACCTGTACTCGGATGAGTTCCGCCCGGTCCTCGGCAGCTTCGTGGAAGGCAACCCGATGCTGCGCTCCGAGCGATCGTACAGCATGGAGGCCAGCGCTCGATGGCAGAGCCCGCGCGTCTCCTTCTCCTCGGTCGCCTACCAGAATCGCCTCAACGGCTACGTCTACCTGGAGAAGTCCGAGCGGACTCGTGAGCGGGACCGCACGCAGGTGCCGATCTACGTCAACACGCAGACGGACGGCGTGGTCCGCGGCATCGAGATGTCAGGTACCGCCGCAGTTTCCCGTGTCCTGTCCATCGACGGAAACTGGTCCATCGTGCGTGGCCGAAACCGCGCCACCGGTGAGGCCCTCCCGCTGATGCCCGCCGATCAGGGGCGTCTTTCGGTTCGGTACTCCCCAGAGCGGCTGGCGTGGTTCGGTACGCCCTACCTCGAGTCTTCGGTCAGGCATGTGCGCGCCAAGAGTATCGCGAGCCTCACCGAGCCGTTTGCCGATGCAGAACGGAATCCGATGGGTCCAGGTGTCGGCAGCACCGATCGCTACACATTGCTCGCGATCGGTGCTGGCGGTCGCGTGGGAACGGCCAACCCGATCGACATTCACCTGGCCATCGAAAACCTGCTCGACACTGCGTACCGGGACTTCCTCGATACGCTCAAAGGCGTCGCCCTCGGCCAGGGTCGCAACCTGAGCCTGCGCCTGGCGGTCCCCATTTCCCTCACCCGCTGACTCCGTATGTCCGTACCCTACCGCTGCTGCATCGTCGGTGCCGGATTCTCCGGCACCGTCACCGCCATCCACCTGTTGCAGTCTTCGACCCGGCCGCTCCACCTCACGCTGATCGAACGTTCGGGGCGCATCGGCCGAGGCGTTGCCTATGGGCCGACATCGCGACGCTATCTGCTGAATGTGCCGACCGCGCGCATGGGTGCCTTCGCCAGTGATGAAGAGCAGTTCTTTCACATCGCGCGAGCGCGAGACCGCGGGATCGGCCCTGGTGACTTCACGGCCCGTGCCGACTATGGTCACTACCTGGAAGGCCTCTTCGAGGAGGCGGTCCAGCGCGGTCGCGCGCGTGGCCACACTGTGAGCCTCGTGGAGGATCACGCGACCGGGATCGCGCGCCGGACCGATGGGCGGTACACGGTGCTCGTGGCATCCGACCGTACGATCCAGGCGGACGCCGTGGTGGTGGCGATCGGCAATCTTCCACCCAGCATTCCGTCGACAATCGATGATTCGTTGGCGTCCAGCGCACGTTTCATTGCGGACCCGTGGGCACCGGGTGCGCTGGATCGCGTGACCCCGGGTGAACCGGCGCTGCTCATCGGAACGGGACTCACCATGGTCGACGTGGGGCTGCATCTCCTCGAAGACGGACTGACCCCGTCAGCGTACGCTGTATCGCGGCGCGGCCTGCTTCCCCACCCACACCGGCCGCACGGGCACCCTCCTTCATATGGCCACTTTCCCCCGGATCTCATTGCCTGTCCCCCGACGGCCAGTGCCTACCTGGCCGCCGTGCGAGCGCATGTCGAGCGGCTCGAACGGAGCGGTGTTGACTGGCGTGAGGTCATCGGCTCGCTTCGCCCGCTCACGCCGCGTCTCTGGATGACCCTGCCGGTGGCCGAACGTGCCCGCTTTCTTCGGCACGTGCGCCCCTTCTGGGATACCCATCGCCATCGTGTTGCCTCGCACGTCTGGGACCGTTTGGCTCAGCAGCGCGTCAAGGGGCGGTTGAGCGTTCGCGCAGCGCGCCTCGGCGCATCCGTCATCAGCGACGAGGCCGTGTCGGTCACGCTGCACCCACGCCATGGCACTCCTGAGACTCGCCGCTTCGGCACAATCATCAATTGCACTGGACCCGAATCGGACCTCCGGCGCGCCCGTGATCCCGTACTGACATCCCTCCTGCAATCCGGACTCGCCATGACCGACGAATTCGGGCTTGGGCTTCGCACGACGGCCGATGGCGCCCTGATCGGGACCGACGGCACGTCTCGTGGCAGCCTCTGTCTGGTGGGTCCTCTGCTCAAGGGGCAGTATTGGGAAGCGACGGCCGTCCCCGAGTTGCGTGTGCACGCAGCGCGAGCGGCGGCCACTATCCTCGCCTTCCAACCGGATTGACGACGTGCGCATCGTGTCTCTGCTTCCTGCCGCCACCGAGATCGTCGCCCTGCTCGGTGCCACCGATCACCTCGTGGGCATCACGCACGAGTGTGACTATCCCGACATCGTGGGGTCGCGGGCGCGCGTCACGCGGAGCGCGATCCCCGACACGCACGACCCCGGCGCCATCGATGCGGCGGTCCGCGAGCAGCAGGGGCAGGGGCTGGCGCTGTTCACGCTCGACGAGAAGACCATCCGGGCGCTGCACCCCGACGTGATCCTCACGCAGGCGTTGTGCGACGTGTGCGCGGTGAGCGAGACCGACGTGCGGGCGCTGGCCGCACGCCTGTTACCGGAGCCACGGGTGATCACGTTGGGGGGCACGTCGCTGGAAGGGATCTATGCCGACATCCGCGCGGTGGCGCACGCCATCGGTGCGGACGACGAAGCCGACGAACTGCTCGCCGGGCTGCATGACCGCGTGAAGCATGTGCACGAGGTACTCAAGGCGGCCCAGGCGCCGCGGCCGCGGGTGGCGCTCGTGGAGTGGACGGATCCGGTGTACATCGCCGGACATTGGGGCCCCGAGCAGATCCGCCGAGCCGGCGGCATCGACGCGATGGGCACGGCCGGCGCACATTCCGTTCCGGTGGGGATGGACGGTCTGCGGGCGACGAATCCGGACATTGTGCTGTTTGCGCCGTGCGGCTTTGGCGTGGCGGCGGCGGCAGCAGAGGCGCAGCGGTGTCTGGCGTTGCCGGCGTGGTCGTGGCTTGCGGGGCGCCAGGTGTGGGCGCTGGACGCCAACGGGCTCACCTCACGCCCGGGCCCGCGCGTGGTGGACGGCATCGAGGCCATGGCGTGCGTGTTCAATCCGTCGCACTTCTCGCCGATCGACGCGCGGCACGCGGTGTGCGTGCAGTAACGCGGCTGTCTGCGGGAGGCGACGGCGGCGCTCCCCATTTTTCGGGAGGGCCGCCGACGCCTCCGTCACGCGCAACGAATGCGCGTCATCCCACCAACAGCGCCTCGTATTCGTCCAACAGCGGTCCCCAGGTCCGGGCGCGCGCATAGGCCAGACCTCGTGCCGTGTGCGCCGCGACACGCGCGGAGTCCGTGAGCAGCGCATGCAGGACGCTGGCAATCTCGTGCGCATCATCAGCCACGATGACGCCGGAGTCTTCGTCGGCCGGCAATCCACCGGCACAGACCGACGAAACGACGGCCGGGCGGCTGGCCCGCAGGGCTTCGATCACCTTGTTCTGCATCCCGGCGCCGATGCGCATGGGGAAGACGAACACGTCGACGTCGTTCATGTGCGGCCAGATGGAGTCGACGGCTCCGGTCACCTCGAGCGATGGACCTGCGAGCGCCGCGAGGTCGGGGTGCGGCGCGCGACCGATGACCTTGAGTCGCAGCTCCACCTGCGGAAGCGCCGACTGCAGCGCTGGCAAGAGGTCCTGAACGAGATGCATGGCCGCCAGATGGTTCGGGGCATACCCCATGTTTCCCAGGAAGCCGAGTGTCAGGCGGGGGAGATGCGCGAACGGAACCGGACGATAGCTCGCGTCATCCACCGGGAAGTCATCGATCAGCCCGTTCGGAATGACGGAGATCCGGTCACCGAGTTCCGTGTTGCCGTAGGCCGCGTCCTTGGCCGAGATGTAGATGGCATGTGATGCACTCGCGTTGACCCGCCGCTCCCAGATCGCGGTTTCCTCGACCAGTGCCGCCGCGTGCAGGCCAGCGTGCTCAGCGTCCCGTTGCACATGCAACGACGGCGAGTCCACCCAATCGATGACTCGGCGCACGTCGGGCAGCCGCCGCTCCAGGGCGACGATGCACTGGGAGGAGATACCACCGAATGCAAGTACGCTCGTACAGGCATGGCGCGACACCAACGCCCCGACCTCGCGCAGCGTGGCTGGTGTGATGGCGTGCAGCCAGCGATGCGGGGGCGCAGGGCGAATTGTGAGCGCACGCAGCAGCTGGGCACGAATGGCCAGCCGCCCTGTGACCGGCGGGAGCATGGTCGCCGAGGCACACACCGTCCGGGCGTCGGCGAGCAGCTCCGACGCAGCCTTTCTCCCGTCGTCTATGGTCAGCAGGTGGACATCATGCCGCTGCGCAAGGTGGACAACCAGGGGATTGGCCCGAACCGTCAACCCATTCGCACGAACCGGGAACGGAATGGTCGGGGTCACGATCAGAATCGATGCCATCGCGCGCGGGTCAGCAGGGATCGAGGCGGGCTGAACGCTCGCAAGCCAGATGCGAGCGATACCCGTTCATCCGAACCAGAGCTTGACGGCCATGACGACCATGAGGAGGGCAAACGCCCGCCGCAGGAGCTCGGCATCGATGTTGGTGGCCACCCACGAGCCCAGGAACGCGCCGGCGGCCATGCCGACCGCGATGAGCAGTCCGTCCTGGATCTTCAGATGTCCGGCGCGATAGTAGTTCAGCGCACCGACGAAGGCCCCGAGCGGCAGCACCAGCGCCGCGAGCGATGTGCCCGCTGCCTGCTGCGGGGTCATCTTGGCAAGAAAGATCAGCGCCGGCACCACGATGATGCCGCCGCCCAGTCCGAACACGCCCGACAGGATGCCGGCGCCGACCCCGATGGCGAGGAGCAGAAGGATCATGCGTGGATGTTAGCACGTATATTCCCCGGATGCTCTCCGACTCCTCTCTCGCCTTCCTCAAGCGCCTGCTCGACACCCCCGGTCCGTCCGGGTTCGAGGCGGCGCCCGCCCGCGTCTGGCGCGCCGAAGCGGCCGGCTTCGCCGCCGACGTCCGCGCCGACGTCGTCGGCAACTCGCTGGCCACCGTCCACGGCGACGGCACCGGCCCCACCATCCTGCTCGCCGGCCACATCGATGAAATCGGGGTGATCATCACCCACATCGACGACAACGGCTACGTGTACTTCGAGCCCATCGGCGGCTGGGATCCGCAGGTGCTGGTGGCGCAGCGCATGCGCTTCCTCGGGCGTCACGGCGACGTGTTCGGGGTGATCGGCAAGAAGCCCATCCACCTCATGAAGCCCGACGAGCGCGAGAAGGCCTCGAAGATTACGGACCTCTGGGTGGACATCGGCGTGAAGAACAAGGCCGAGGCGCTCGAGGTGCTGGAGGTGGGCGATGCGGGGGTGATCGACTCGCGCACGATGGACCTGCCCAACCACCGCATCGTGTCGCGCAGCATCGATGACCGCATCGGTGCCTTCGTGGTGCTCGAGGCGCTGCGGCGCTACGCGGCCCAGCCGGGCGCGGCCCGGGTGGTCGCGGCAGCCACCGCCCAGGAAGAGATCGGCTACTCCGGTGGCGGCGCCCGCGTGGCGGCGCAGTCGGTGCACGCGCAGATGGCGATTGCGGTGGACGTGACGTTCGCCACCGATCATCCGGGGACGAAGAAGGAGGAGATCGGCGAGCACAGCATCGGGGGCGGGCCCGTGCTCACCCGCGGGTCGGTGGTGAGCCCGGTGGTGTACCGTCTGCTGGCGGACACGGCGCGCCGGCTGGAGATCCCGTTCTCCATTCACGCGGCAGGGCGCTTCACCAGCACGGACGCCGACGCCATGCATCTCGCTCGCGAGGGGGTGGCGACGGCGCTGGTGAGCATTCCCAACCGCTACATGCATTCGCCGAACGAGATGGTCTCACTCGAAGACCTCGACCGCGCGGCGACGCTGATCGCCGAGGCGTGTCGTTCCGTGTCGGCGGCTACGGATTTCACGGATCGCTGAGGCTTTGGCGTGCGCGGTGTGCTTCCGGCCGCGCGAGGCCCACGCGGCGGGCCGCAAGCACACCGGCAACCGCCGAAACGCGTCTCAGGTCCGAGCCAAACGAAAGGCCGCCGCCGCGACCTCGGGGTCCGGGTCGTTGAACAACCCCTCGAGCGCCGGCACGACCGCCTGACCGCGGGCGCGAATGAGGGCCTCGATGGCGGCGATGCGGAGATACGCCTCGCGCGGCGCCGCCCGCTCGCCCTGGTCGGCCGACTGCGGCACCGCCACCCGCAGCAGCCGCTGGATGGCGTCGGCGCTGCCCAGCTTGCCGAGCGAGGCGAGCATCTCGAGCGCCACGTCCTCGTCCGTCTCCTTTTCGAGCGCCGCGGCCAGCCGCGCCGCCGCTGGCCGCACGCCCCCCGCCGCGCCGGGCGTCAGCCCGTAGCTCACCGCCGCGACGCGCCGCACCTCGGCGTTCGGGTCGCCCACGGCGCCGTGCAGGCCGTGCAGCGCCTTGGCGGTGCCGAGGCGGATGAGCGCGCGCGCCGTCGCGATCCGGATGCGGTCGTCGGCGTGCGCCAGCAGCGGCAGCAGCGCCACATCGGCGTGCTCGAGCCCCATCTCGCCCAGCAGCGCCACCGTGTTGCGCACCACGAACCAGCGCGGATCGCGAACGAGGTCGTAGAGCAGTGGCGCACCGAGGTCGAGCGCCACGATGCTGTCGAAGTACGCACGCCGCGCGTGGGCATCGTCGGCCTGCATCAGCCGGTTCACCAGCAGCTCCACCGCCACCTCGCCGGCGCGAGCGAACAGCTCCAGCAGCAGGAAGCGGTTCGGGGCCTCCGGCAGTTGGTCGGCCAACTGCTCGAGTGCCTTGCGGTGCTGCAGACGCCGGAGCACCCGTTCGATGGCGAGGCGCCCGCCGCCAGTGCCCACGGCATGCAGGTGCTGGATGACCGACCGGGCGATGCCTTCGATCACCCGCGCGTCGCCACGGAACTCGGCGTCATCGAGCAGCGCCAGCAGCTGGTCGGCGGCCCGCGTCGCGCTCTCGTCGGCGTGCGCCGCGGCGAGTGCCGACAGCGCGGACGCCACCGCGGAGCCCGTGGCCCCCTCGGTGGCCGTCGCCGATGTCACTGCGGCGGGGGCACCAGAGCCCGATGGCTGGTCCTCCAGCGTCACGAGCACACTCCACGACCGCAACAGTTCGTGCGCCGGCGCGTCGGCGGCGATGCTGCTCATCGTGGTGGGCGTGTCGCTCGACAGCGGCGCGGCGGGCGCGCTCCCGCCCCCCGCACGCGGGGCGCGCGTGAAGAGCCGGGCCAGCTGCAGCAGCTCGCTGGGCGCCGCACCCTGCCGCACGGTGACACTGCCGATACGCAGCGCGAGGCAGCGCTCCAGGAGACTGCCGATGAGCGGATCGTCGTGCGTGAGCGCCCGGTCGACGGGTTCGCCGCTCAGCACGAACTGCCCGTCCATGATCCGGCAGAGCATCGCCGCCTCGCGGATACGGGCCGCGAACTGCCGCAGGGCATCACGCACCGCGGCCACCTGCCCCGCCCCGCGCTCGTCGGTCGGGGCCCGGTCGCCGAGGGTGGCCAGCCGGTCGGTGAGCAGCGCGAGGGCCCGAAGCGTCCCCCGCGCCGCGCGTCCCTGCGGCGCGGCGCGATGCATCCCGCTGTCGACAGCGGTGGTGGTGGACGGGACGGCGCGACGGAAGCCGAGGGGCAGCATGACCGAAGGTAATGCGTTGGAGCGGGTAACGGCGGGACGGCGCGAGCCAGGGGGCGCGCTACGGGGCGCAAGCTAAACGGCGCGAGCTAAACGGCGCGAGCCAGGCGGCGCGAGCCAGGCGGCACGAGCCAGGCGGCGCGGACAGCGACGCGGGGGATGTATCGTTCGTGCGTGAATCATAGCCCGTCGCGCCCATTGGCTCGCGCCGTTTAGCTCGCGCCGTTTAGCTCGCGCCGTTTAGCTCGCGCCGTTTAGCTCGCGCCCTCCCACCGTCGCCGTCCCATGCCCTTCACCACGTCTTCCCCTGTCCCCCTCTTCTTCCGCGCCGACGGTCCGCCGCACGCGCCGCCGCTGCTGCTGCTGCATGGCGGGCCCGGGGCGCACCACGACTACCTCTATCCGCAGATGCTGGCCCTCGCGGACACGCACCGCGTGTTCACCTACGACCAGCGCGGTGGGGGCCAGTCCAAGACCGACGACCCCGCGCCGATAACCTGGGAGACCCAGGTGCAGGATCTGGCCCGCGTCGTCACGGAGTTGGGGCTCGTGCCGCCCACCATCGTCGGGTACTCGTGGGGCGCGTTGCTCGCGATGCTCTATGCCGTCCACTGCGCACAGGAGCCATCGTGGGTCGCCCCGGCACGACTGGTGCTGGTGTCGCCGGCACCGATCACCCGCGCGTGGCGCGACGTCTTCGAACAGACGCTCTCCGAGCGTGGGCGAAGTGCGACGATTCTGGCGATGCGCGAAACGCTGGCGGCGTCGGAGCTGCGGGAGTCCGACCCGGCGGCGTACCGGCAACGGGCATTCGAGCTGAGTGTGGCCGGCTACTTTGCCGACCCTCACCGGGCGACAGCGCTCACGCCGTTTCGCGTGACGGGCAAGGTGCAGCAGTCGGTCTGGGCCAGCCTTGGTGATTTCGATCTCCGGGACGCCCTGCGTGGCGTACACTGCCCCGCGCTCGTCGTGCATGGGCGGGAGGACCCGATTCCGCTGGTGTCGGCGGAAGCGACAGCCGAGTGCCTCGGCGCGGAGCTGATCGTGCTGGACGACTGCGGCCACGTGCCATACGTCGAGCAGCCGGACGCCCTGTTTGGCGCGATTGCTGCGTTTCTGAAGCGATAGGGAGCAGGGAGGCGGGGGTCAGGAAGGAGGAGCCACACTGCTCCCTCCTCCCTGAGACCCTTCTTCCTGCCGCCCCCTCGGATTTCGTCAGGACAGGAGACACGACACGCATGGTCCCATTTGGCCCGATTACGCACCATCCACTCGCGACCCTCGACATCGACGGGCGCGAGGTGCGCGTGACCTTGCACACCGCGCACGATGGCATCGAATACGTGGGGCGCCTGTTCTTCGCCGAGCGCGGCTGGACCAACAACGGCATCCCCGATCGCGGCATCCTCCCGGGGCGTACGATCGAAGCGGTCCGGACGCTCGCGGACGATCTCCGCCCCGACGAACTCGTGCAACGCTGGCGCCGCGCCAACGCCGAAAAGCGCCGCTTTCACGGACTCCGGCAGCTCACACGGGAAGTGCTCGGCAAGGTGCGGTATATGAACCTCGTGGGCGTGAGCCTGCGCAGCGGGCTGCTCGACCCGGAGGCCGCCGCCCAGGAACTGGAACTCACCGAGACGCAGACGCTCGCGCTCGTGCGCCAGATGCGGCATCTGGCCGGTGTGGAAGGGTGACCGTAGCTGCCGGTTCTGAGACGGCCGCGACCGTCGCGGACTGACGGGCGGCGCCGGCCCGCCGCTAGATTGCAGCATGGACTGCCGCGCCGCCGCTCATGCCCTGACACAGGTCGCCACGCTCCTCGAGCTGCACGCCGAAGACCGGTTCTCCGTGCAAGCCATGCAGAGCGCCGCTCGTGCCGTCTCGGCGCTGGGCGACCAGCCCCTCGCCGACGCGCTGGCCCGTGCGCTGCGCGCTTCCGACGCCGTGGCACCAGCCGCCCTCGCGGTGCTGGAAGACCTCGCCGAGAGCAACAGCTCGGCGCTGCTCGAGCGGCTGCAGGAGGAGACGCCCGAAGGCCTCATGGAAATGCTGCGCGTACCCGGCCTCGGCCCGGCGCGCATCCGCTCCATTCACGACGGCCTCGACATCGATTCGCTGCACGAGCTGGAGCAGGCCGCCCGCGACGGGCGCCTCGCCGCGCTCCCCAAGTTCGGCGCCCGCACGGCCGACAAGGTGCTCAAGGGTATTGCCGACCTGCGCGCCACCGGGGCCTATGTGCTCTGGCAACACGGACGCGCCGAAGCCCAGCGTCTGGTCGAGGCCCTGCAGGCACACCCCGACGTGCTGCAGATCGCCATCGCCGGCTCCATCCGCCGTCGCATGGAGATCGTGCGCGACGTGGATCTCGTGGCCGCCGTCCGCGGCTCGCCGAGCATCGTGGCCGCGTCGCTCGCCCAGATGCGCGGCGTAAAGGAAGTCCTCGGCGGTGGCGGACGCACGTTGTCGCTCCGCCTCGACGACGGCGTGCGCGTGGACCTCGCCTGTGTGCGCCCCGAGCAGTTCGCGCTGGCGCTCTGGCGCGCCACCGGCAGCGCGGCGCACGTGCAGCAGGTCACCGAGCACGCGGCCCAGCTGGGCTACGTGCTGGCCGGCGACGAACTGCGTGACGCCGACGGCGCCCTCGTGGCCGTGCCCGACGAGGCCGCGCTGTACGCGCAGCTGGGACTGGCTTATCTGTCGCCCGAACTGCGCGAAGCAGCCGGCGAGGTGGCGGCGGCCGCCCGCGGTCCGTTCACGCCGCTGATCGAGGAGCGCGAGCTGCGTGGGGCGCTGCACTGCCACTCGCACTACAGCGACGGTGGCGCCGCCATTGAGGTGATGGCGCAGGCCGCCATGGCGCGTGGCCTGCGCTATCTGGGCGTGTCCGATCACTCGCAGTCCAACACCTACGCCGGTGGCCTGTCGCGCGACCGCATCCTCGAGCAGCACGCCGAGATCGACGCGCTCAACGCGCGCTTCGTCGCCGAGGGTGTGGACTTCCGCGTGCTCAAGGGGATCGAGGCGGATATCCTGCCCTGCGGCCGCGTGGACTATGACGCGGCGTTCCTGGATCGCTTCGACTTCGTGATCGGGTCGGTGCACACGCGCTACGGCATGAATGCCGAGCAGATGACGAACCGCGTGCTCAAGGCGCTCGACGATCCGCACCTCACCATTCTTGGGCACCCAACCGGGCGCCTGCTGCTCACGCGCGAGCCGTATGCCATCGACCTCGAAGCCGTGATCGCGAAGGCCGGCCGCGTCGGTGTCGCCATCGAGCTCAACGCCGACCCGCACCGCCTCGATATCGACTGGCGCGCCTGCCGCATCGCCGCCGAACAGGGGACGCTGGTGAGCATCGGCCCCGATGCACACTCGCCGCAGGGCTTCGAGAATCTCGAATTGGGCGTGGCCCAGGCCCGCAAGGGATGGCTGGGTGCCGCCAACGTGCTCAACACGCGCTCGGCAGACGACGTGCTGGCGTTCGCGCGGGCGCGGCGCAGCCCCGCAACACCGGAAGCGATCCCGCGACTCCGTGTCGTCTGAGATCGATCGGCGGAACTGACCACACGGAGAAAGGGAGAATAGGAGAAATGGAGGACCGCGCGGCGATTCTCCTTTTCTCCCCTTCTCCTTTTCTTTGTGTGGTCAGTTCAGGCCCCACCCCCGACCGCTTCGCAGAGACCCACATGGCCAAAGGCACCAACGGCCCCCGACAGCCGCTGAGCGTGAAGAAGCCGTCGAAGCGCGTGGCACAGTCCGCACCGGCCTCGCGCGACACGCTCCCCCGCAGCGCCGGCACCGTGAAGTCGCGCAACACCACCAAGACGTACGGTCAGAAGCCGAGCCAGCGGGCCGCGCCGACAGCGAAGAGCCCGAAAACGAAAGCCGACAAACTCGCGATCGCCGCCGTGGTGCTGGAGCGGCTCAAGGCCGAGTACCCCGACGCCCACTGCGAGCTCGATCACACCAATGCGTTCGAATTGCTGTGCGCCACGATCCTGTCGGCGCAGTGCACCGACGTGCGGGTGAACATGGTCACGCCGCAGCTCTTCAAGGCCTACCCCACCGCCGAAGCGCTGAGCGTAGCGCGACTGGAGGACGTGGAGGCGATCGTGCGCACCACCGGATTCTTCCGGGCCAAGGCCAAGAGTCTGGTAGGGATGGCCAACCGGCTGGTGGACCGGCACGGGGGCGAGGTGCCGCACACCATCGCCGAACTGGTGCCGCTGCCCGGCGTGGGCCGAAAGACCGCCAATGTCATCCTCGGCAACGCCTTCGACATCAACGAGGGCATCGTGGTGGACACCCACGTGCAGCGCGTGTCGCGGCGGCTGGGGCTCACGCGTGAGGCCGACCCGATCGGTATCGAGAAGGCGTTGATGCCGCTCTTTCCGCAGGAGGATTGGGCGCTGCTGAGCCATCTGCTCATCTGGCACGGGCGGCGCACCTGCTTTGCGCGCAAGCCGGAGTGCGCGCGCTGCGTGCTCGGCGATGTGTGCCCGAGTGCGGGGGTCGCCGAGTAGACGGTCGGCCCCCACACCGTCGGTTCACTAGGGTGCGCGCCCCGGTGAGTTACCGGCGGGGCCCGTTCCGCTGATGATGTCGCGGCTCACCCCGCCGATGACGAGCCCACCACCGGGAACCACCGTCCCGCTGAAGGTGCACTGCGAGAGATTGGTCGGGACTTCCGCCGTCCAGCTGTTGCCGTCGAACCGCCGCGTAAGGGCACCGCAGCCACCGGCATAGACATCGGCATCACCGGTCCCGGTGACCCAGTTGAACCCCTGCCCCGCGATGGTCAACGGGGCGAGCCACTCGCCGTTCCGGTACTCGAAGAGTCGCTCGAAGGCCACGGTAAAGGTTCGCGTGGGCCCGACGTACACGGCGCGGAGCTGCACGTCGGTATTGGACTCTTCGCGTTGCCAGCTGCGGCCATCGAATCGCCAGACCCGCCCTTCGTCACCCACGGCCACGATGTTGCGGACATCGCGACCGTGGATGGCCATGAGATTGCGACCCGTGCGGAACTTGAGCGTCCACTGCGCGCCGTCGAAGAACATGATCTCGCCATTGGAGGTGACCGCCCAGACGCTGTCGCGCTTCACCCCCCACACGCCGTTGATCCAGCCGGTGGTGGGCACCGACATGGGCTGCCACGCCACGCCATTGTAGCGCAGCATGGTGGCAAAGCCCCCGACGGCAAAGATGGCGTCGCGGTCGGCGCCCCACAGGCCGCGAATGGAGCTCTGCTCCCCCCATGGCCGAGACGACGTCCATCGCGTGCCGTCGAACAGGTCGATGGCCCCGCTGGTGCCGGCAGCCACGATGAACTGGCGATCGCCCGCCCACAGCGCGCTGTACAGCGGGTAGCTGGACAGCATGGTCCACCCCGTGGCCGTGCGGCGCATGGACAGCCCCTCGTTGCCCACCGCCAGCGCGCCGCGCGCATCGACATAGATCGCGCGCATGTTGATGTCACCGTACCGCTCGGCGTCCAGCACCCACTCGTCGCCCTGCTGCCGATAGATGGTGCGCTGCGCGCCAACCGCCCACAGCACCCCGTTGTGTTCGGTGATGTGCGCGATGTACTCGCGCAACGGGGTCGTCATGCGCGTCCAGCTGCTGCCGTTCCAGCGCTGGATGCTCCACCCCCAGTTGCGTTCGTTGCAGGAGGCCAATACGTCATTGGGACCGCGCACGTAGACCGCAGGACAATCGAAGAACTGCCCATCCGGCGCGTTCATCTGCTGCCAGGCGGTGCCGTTGTAGCGCAGCATCACCCCGCCGTCGCCGACCGCCCAGATGTTGTTGGCGATTTTTCCATGAACGGCGCGCAGGTTGCGCGTGGTGGGCGACGTCATCGACGACCACCCCTCGCTTGTGCGACGCAAGATCAGTCCGTCGCGGCCCACCGCGTAGATCACGCCCTCTACGGCCGCGGCGCCGAACAGATCGCTGTTGAAGCTGTTGTTTTCTCGCGCCCAGGCCGACCCGTTGAAGCGCCAGATTTGCGTGCCGACGGCCACGACATTGTTCTCCGCGGTACCGGCAATGCCGTTGGCACAGAACCCGATGGGCTGGTCGATCCGCCACGCCGTGCCATTCCAGCGCATGAGATTGCTGCACCCGCCCGCGAACAGGTTGTCGAAGCGCTCACCCCATAGACTGGAGAGGGTGTTGGGCACGCTGCCGCGGTCGAGCGTCGCCAGGCCTGCATACGCGGTGGCCGCCCGGAACGGATCGACCGTGATGGAGACCGTCCGCTGCTCGAGGGTGTCGGCGTCGGCGATACCCGTGACGACGACCACGCCGGCGCGCCGCGTGTCCACCGTGCCATCGTCGCGCACCGCGGCGATGGCGGTGTCACTGCTCCGGTACCGTACACGCGTGCTCACTCCCGGCCCCACCAGCAGCGACGGCTGCATGCGAACCGGCAGGGTGGCGATCACCCGGGTCGCGCTCGCCGTCAGCGTGAACGACTGCACGGCGTTCACCACGATCGTCATGACCGCCTGGGCCCCGCCGGCGGTCACCGTGATCGTCGTGCGACCCGCGCGGACGCCCGTCACCCGGCCAACCGAATCGACCGCGGCCACCGCCGGATCGAGGGAAGTCCACGTCAGCACCCGTCGCGCCAGCGGGCGGTCGGCATCGTCGAGCGCGCTCACGCCAAGTTGCCGCGTCCCATTGAGCGGGGCCACGATGGGCGCGACCGGGGCCACGAGGCGCCGCACCCCGCGGAGCGAGAACCCGCCCACGTCGCGACTCTCGCCGCCCACGAGCTGAAGCGATTCGGTATCGGCAGAATCGAAGGGCGCCCCACCGTTGTCCAGAAGGCGAACGCGGGCGAGCACCGTGCACCCCGTCTCGGTGCCGCAGGCCAGCTTCACGGGCACCGGGACCCGCTGTCCGAACTGCCCCGCCGCCACCGTGGCCCGGCCGAAAATCTGGAAGCTGCCCCCACGTGCCTGGCCAACGATCACCTCGACACTGGCTACATCCACCCGCGGGGATCCACTGCGGAAATCCGGCACGGCCACCGCGAGCGTCCCGTCGGTACTGCGCACCGGCGCCTCGGCGGCCTGACAGGCAGCGAGCAGGAGGGCGGCCGCTGCCGCGGCAGCGGCGCGCGTCGTACGCATGGGCGTACGCATGGGCGTACGCATGGGCGGCCTCACCACATCGCGAGCAGGTAGTACCGCCAGCCGGCCACGCCATTCACGATCGTGATCGAGCGCGTGCTGCCCACGGTGCTGATGCCGCAGAACACGTCATTGCCGGAGCCGGGGACCTGGCTGACGGACAGCCACGTGCTGCCGTCGGTGGAGATCCAGCAGGCCACGAACGGCAACCGCCCATTGGCCGTGGCCGCCGCCGGCAGGGGCAGCGAGAAGGTACCCGAGACATCGAAGGTGCCCGACGATTCCACCCGGTTCACGAGCCCGGCCGGGCCCGCAGGTCCCTGCGGACCGGCGGGACCGGCAGGGCCCTGGGCGCCCGGCGCACCGGCCGGGCCGGCGGGACCGGTGGGCCCCTGCGGGCCGGCGGGGCCGGCCGGACCCTGCGGACCAGCGGGGCCTTCGGCACCGGCACACGCCTGCACAAGCATCAGGGCCAGCAACGCAACGAGCGGACGCAGGTTCACCGGAAGACTCCGCGGAAACGGGGCACGTAGTTGGGGAAGATGAGCGACTGATTGCCGTTGTTGAGACGCCGCTGCACCAACTCGGCCAGGATGTCGCGCGTGTCGGTGGTGACGCGGAGGTCCTGTCCGTCTTCGAGCAGCTCCCGTGCGATGCCGGGCCACTCACCGAAGATGCGCCCGCCCTGCACGGCGGGCCCCATCACGAACATCACGCCAGCCCGGCCATGGTCGGTGCCCATGCTGCCGTTCTCGCGCACGTTGCGCCCGAACTCGGTGGCCACCACGAGCGTGACGCGCAGCGACTGCGGCCCCTGCATGACATCCTGCCAGAAGGCGGCCAGCGCACTGGAGAATTCGTTCATGAGGTTGGCCATCACGCCGCCCACACTGCCCTGCTGGGCGTGGGTGTCCCAGCCGCCGTAGTCCACGTGCGCGGCCTCGAGACCGATCTCGCCGCGGATCATGACGGCGATGGCGCGCAGCGACCGGCCGAAGTAATTGGTGCCGTAGTCGGCGCCGTTGGCGGGGCGATAGCCGCCGAAGTCCAGCCCGCGCATGACGTTCACGGTATTGAGCCCGTCGAGTGCGGCGTTGCGCATCGGCGACCACGCGCCCGCGTAGAGGCGCTGCAGGGCAAGCTCGCTGGACGAACCGAGCTGGAAGCTGTCGGGATTGGGGATGGGCAGCATCCTGGGGGCGCCTTGCAGCGTGCGCGGGGTACCGCCGGTGACACTGATCGCTCGGAGCGGCGCCGACGCATCGAGGGGCGCCGAGCTGGCGAGATGCCGCGCCAGCCAGCCTGACTCGAGCGAGTAGTCGTCGGGCTTGCCCTGCTCGAGATAGCGTTCGGCCTCGAAGTGTGAACGCGACTTGGTATAACGCTGTCCTGCGGCCTGCACGATGGCCAGCTGCCCGGCCCGATAGGCGGGCATGAGCGGCATCATGCTCGTGGGGAACATGAAGAAGTCGTCGAGCGCAGTCCCGCGATTGGGCGAATTGGAGTCGGGGCGCGGCACGGCAATCGTGGGGCGCCCGGCGTAGTAGAGCGGGTCACCGAACGGGGCGACCAGCGTGAGGCCGTCGGCACCACCGCGCATGAACACCGAGATCACGATATCCCGCGTGCTGTTTTGCGACTCGGCGAGCCGCACCTCGGGGAACCACGACGGCAATGCGGCCGCCATGGCGCCCATGGAGCTCATGCCGATGAAGCGACGACGGTCGAGCGTGCGATACTCGTCGCAGCCGTCCGCCTCGTGGTGATGCATGGGATGATGCATGAGTCGTCGGCTCAGTAGAACTGGAATTCAGGAGCCGACACGGCGAGCCGCACGGCGTTGAGCACACGGTTTGGCGTGACGCCACTGCGCAGCAGCGCACGCAACTCCGTCTCGAGAGCAGCGGACATTTCTCCACCGAACAGTCGGGTATTGATGGTGCCGACCACCCCATCGATGGTGCCGTCGGCGCTGAAGCGGTTCACGTCGGTCACCGCACGCCCCGGTTCGTCGAAGTCGTTCACGAGGTTCCACTGGACTTCGTTCCAGCGATCGACAATGAGTCCAGCCCAGAACTCGGCGCGATCAGGAAACCCGTCGGGCGTCGGCCAGTTCATGAACGGCTGTCGCATGCCACCGAAGGGGAAGACCAGGGCGAGGTAATTGCGCCGAATGTCGACGGCCGGTCGAATAGTGGCCGACACACTGCGCAGCACCGACACGCCGTAGTGAAACGGGCGCTTCAGTTTGGCCGGCGCGCGCGAGATGTTTTCGCGCGACAGCACGACGCGCAGCATGGCTTTGATGTCGCCTTGCTCGCCGTAGGCCGCCATCACGTCGGTGATCTGCTTTTCCGTGGGCTCGGGTGTCACGAACCAGCGCAGCAGTTTGGTGGACAGGAAGCGCTTGGTGCTGGGATGGCGGATGAGCATTTCGCCGAAGTCGATACCTTCATCCATCCCGGCGGTGCCGCTGAACGCCTGCGCGCGTGCGGGGAACGACATGCCGAACGCCGATTTGGCGCCGAAGTCGTGATTGCCCGCCTTGTACTCGAACTCCCAGTTCTCGTTGGCACTCCAGCCCGTGAGCATCCGCGCCAGGCCGACGACATCCTCCTGGGTGTAGCCGCCGTCCCACCCCACGGTGTGCAGCTCCATGAGCTCGCGGGCGTAGTTCTCGTTGATGCCGAAGCGCGTGCTCCACACCTGATCGAGGTACTGCAGCATGGCGGTGCTGCGCATGCCGGCCCGGGTGAGGTCACCGAAGCTCCCGAGCACATGCGGGCGAATGACGCGCTCGTAGTGCGTGATCGACCCGCCGGCGAAGTTCCAGACGGGAACGTGCAGGTGGTCGAGGAAGAACTCGTGCATGCGCTCCTGCAGCTGACGGCGCGAGAAGATGGCCCGCTCCGTCGTCAGCATGGTCAGCGGCAGTTGCACGTCGAAGTAGAGCGTGCCCCGCTGATCGATGTCGTACAGCTGTTTGGGCGTGTACCCCAGCGCTCGGGTGTACATCGGATTCTGCAGCCGCGCATCCATCGCACTGTCATCGATCCGCGATGGATTGAGCTGCTCTTCGAGGTAGCCCTCGTAGCCCAGCGCCTTTACGCGCGCGACTTCGTGCTCGTTCATCCCCTGTGTGATGCGCCGCACGAGGCGCAGCTCCGGTGAGCGCCACTGGGTCTGCTGCCCGAGCTGATTGAGGAGCCCCGGCAACCGGGTGGTGTTGCTGGGGCGCGGCGGCTGGGCCTCGGCGTCGCTGGCCAATACGGGTGCCAGCGCGGCGGCACCGAGCGCCGTGGCACTGCCCTTGAGCCACTGGCGCCGGTTCGGCCTGGGTTGGTCGGTCATCGGCAGCACATCACAAAAGGGATGCCAAGGGAGGGAATAGGACGTTACCGTTCCATTCACCGGCTGGCAAATGCGGTCCCGCGGGCTCGGCGGCCACCCCAGGTGGCGGGCTTCCGGCACACCGTCGGACCGCCCGTTATCTTTTCCGCCGGACCTTTAGCCCGAGATATTCCGTGACCAAACTGGCCACTTTCGAGACCAACAAGGGGACGCTCGTCGCCGAGCTGTACCCCGGCGAAGCGCCCGTCACCGTCGAGAACTTCGAGAAGCTGGCGAATGCCGGCTTTTATGACGGCGTCAAGTTCCACCGCGTCATCCCCGACTTCGTGGTGCAGGGCGGCTGCCCGCACTCCAAGGACGGCAAGGGCCCCGTGGGTACGGGCGGCCCGGGGTGGAAGATCAAGTGCGAGACGGCCGGCAACCCGCACACCCACAAGATGGGCGCGCTCTCCATGGCCCACGCCGGCAAGGACACCGGCGGCAGCCAGTTCTTCATCGTGCTGAGCGAGCCCAATACGAAGCACCTGAACGGCGTGCACACGGTGTTCGGGCAGGTCACGCAGGGGCTCGAGGTACTGCCCTCGATCGTGGCCAACGACCACATGGTCTCCGTGCGCGTGGCCGACGCCTCGTAAGGCCCTTCACTCCTCACCCACCCACCACGATGGCTCACAAGCACGACACCAACCCGGATATGGGGGCGGCGTTCACGGGCCTGATCGGCGGCGCGATCTTTATCGCCGCGATCATGTACGGGATCGTTGTCTGGACCAACAAGCAGTTCGCGGGGCACGCGGCCGAGAAGAAGGCGGCAGCGGTGACCGTGTCGGCGCCGGTCGCTTGAAGCGGCCGCGGTACGAGAAGCGGGCTCGGCGTTTTGCGCCGGGCCCGTTTTTTTGTTGTCCGGCCGCGACTGGGCCCGCGCTTGAAGCCGTCGGTGGAGTCGCTACGTTAACTGACTGACCAGTCAGTTACTACGATGCCCAGACCAGTCGACACCAGTAGCGCCGGACGCCGGCGCGCACCGGAAGCGCGCCCGCAGCAGATCCTCGATGCCGCGTTCCACGAATTCGGGGAGCGCGGCCTTGCCAGCACCCGGCTGGACGACATCGCCCGCCGCGCCGGCGTCGCCAAAGGCACCATCTACCTCTACTTCCCGAACAAGGAAGCATTGTTCGAGGAGATGGTGCGAACGACGCTGATCGAAGCCATCACCGTCGCCGAACAGGCACAATCAGCGTATGAAAACGACAGCATCGAGTCATTTATCCGAGAGTTGGCCGCCTGGTGGTGGAAGTTCCTGCGCACCGAACGAGTCACCACCATCCATCGTCTGGCCCTCGCCGAACTCCATCATTTCCCCGAACTGATGCAGTTCTTTGCCGACGAAGTCATCGCCCGCGGACGCCGCCTCGTCGCCGGCATCATCGCCCGCGGCGTCGAGCGCGGCGAGTTCCGACCCATCGACCCGCAGCTCGCCGCCCGCATGTACTCCGCCATCTGGCTCACCCACTCCACCTGGGCCGCCGGCCGGCAGTTCGACCCCACACTCGGCAGCGACGAGCAGCTCCTCGCCGAAATGCTCGACTTCTACCTCGGAGCGATCAAGCGATGAAGACGACTGTCCGTATTTCCACCATCGGCACCACGATCGCCCTCGCTGCGTCCGTCGCCGCCGCGCAAACGCCGCTGTCACTTGGCGATGCGGCTCGGCTCGCGGCACGTCAGAACGGTGCGCTCGACGTGGCGCGCGCCCGTGTGGATCAGGCCGCTTCGCGCGCCCGGCAGCGCCGCGGCGCGCTCATCCCCAATCTCGCCGCCGACGTCCAGCAGGCCGAGCGCACCATCAACTCGGCCACCTTCGGCTTCACCTTCGCCAACCCGGTCACCGGCCAGCCGCTGCTGCGCCCCGATGGGGAACTCATCGGACCGGTGCCCACGGTAGACCTGCGCTACCGGGTGCAAGCACCGCTGCTGGACCTCGGCCGCTACGCCGGGTGGCGCGCCGCCCAGGCCGCCACCACGGCCGCCAGCGCCGACGTGGAGGCCCAGGCCGACCTCGCGGCGGCCGCCGCCGCGGTCGCCTATGTGCGGGCCGTCCGCGCCGACGCCCAATTCTCTGCACGCCAGGCCGACTCTGCCCTTGCCGCCGATCTCGTGCGCATTGCCCGCGACCAGTTGCAGGCCGGCGTCGGCATCGCGCTCGACGTGACCCGCGCTGAATCGCAACTCGCCGCCGTGCGGGCCCAGATCATCGCCGCCCGCAACGACCGGAGTCGCACGCTGCTCGAGCTCAAGCGGGTGACCGGCCTGGCGCCCGATGCCGCCGTGCTGCTCGCCGATTCGCTGGCCGGACTGCCGGTGGCGTCGTCACTGCCGTCCCCCGACGCCGCGCTCGGCGCCGCGATGGAACAGCGCGCCGACCTGCGGGCGCTGGAGGCGCAGGAACGCGCGCAGCTGCAGGCGGCGCGGGCCATTCGATGGGAACGCACACCGCAGCTCGGGCTCGTCGTCGACCACGGCGTGATCGGCCGCAACTGGGAGCGGCTGCTGCCCACCTACACTTGGGGTGTGCAACTCTCGTTCGCACTGTTCGACGGCTTCCGCCGCACAGCCCGCCTCGAGGAGCAGGTGGCCGTGGCCCGCGAAACCGAGGCGCGGCTCAAGGACCTGCGCACCCAGAGCACCCTCGAGGTGCGCACGGCGCTGCTCGATCTGGCCTCGTCGGAAGAGCAGGTGACCGCCGTGGCCGAACGCCTGCGACTGGCCGAGCAGGAAGTGGCGCAGGCGCAGGACCGCTTCGAGGCCGGCGTGGCCGGCAACGCCGACGTGATCGCCGCCCTGCTGTCGCTGAATCAGGCCCGCACCCTGCGCAACGATGCGCTGGCGGAATACCAGACGGCCCGCGTGGGGCTCGCGCGGGCGATGGGCGCGGTCCGGCGGTTGCCGTGAGGGCGTTTGTAACTGCGAAACTGCGCGAGCTATGGGGCGTGAGCCAGGGGGCGTGAGCCATGGGGCGCGAACCAGCGCGCGCGTACTGCGGCGTGCTTCCCTCGCGCCCGTTAGCTCGCGCCGTTTAGCTCACGCCGTTTAGCTCACGCCGTTTAGCTCACGCCGTTTAGCTCGCGCCGTTCCGCCTCTCCAAGGACTCACACATGAACATCCGTCTGCTCGTCCCCGCCACGCTGCTCGGCGGAGTCGGCGTGGGGGGCTTCAACCGCTGGTCGTTTGCGCAGTCGCACGAGTCCACCGACAACGCGCAGGTGGAGGGGCACATCGTGCCCATTGTGGTCAAGGTGGGGGGCTATGTGGCGGCGGTGGACGTCATCGAGAATGCGCCGGTGCTGCCGAACGCGGAGCTGGTGCGTCTCGATGCGCGGGAGTACGCGGTGCGGCTGGCGCAGGCGGACGCCGAGTTGGCGGCGGCGCTGGCGGCGGCCGGCGGGCGCGGGGTGGAGGGACAGGCGCGCACGGTCGTGCGCACAGCGTCGAACCAGCGGGATGTGGGCACGGCTCAGGTCGAGGCCGCGCGGGCGCAGCGCGCCAAGGCGTAGAGTGATCTGGCGCGGGCGAAGGAGCTGGCGACCAAGCAGATCATCAGTGTTACCCAGCTCGATGCCGCGCAGGCGGCGCTCGACGCGGCCAGCGCGCAGCTGAACGCCACCGTGCGGCAGGTGGTGGCCGCCACCAGCAGCATCGCCAACGCCGAAGCCGGGGTGCGGCTGGCGCAGGCACGGTTCGCGGCCGCCGAGGCCGCGCGCGATCAGGCCGCCCTGCAGCAGTCGTACACCACGCTCACGGTGCCGCTGGGCGGCACGGTGGCACGCAAGCAGGTGGAAGTGGGACAGCTCGTGCAACCGGGACAGACGCTGCCCTCCATCGTGGCCGACACGGGCGTGTTCGTGACGGCGAACGTCAGGGAAACGCAGCTCGCCCGCATCCGCCCCGGCCAGCGTGTACGCCTCGAGGTGGACGCCTACGGGGCGACCGCCGAAGGCGAAGTGGAGAGCATCGCCTCGGCCACCGGCGCCCGATTCGCGCTGCGGCCTCCCGACAATGCCACCGGCAACTTCACCAAGGTCGTGCAGCGTGTTCCCGTGCGCACTCGGGTCACTCGGGATCTGGGGCCCGACCGTCCGCTGCGCCCGGGCATGTCGGTGCTCGCCGACATCGTGGTGAAGTAGGCACCGGTCCGTGGCGACTGCCGTCCTGCCCACGCCCGACGCCCCGGCCGCTGCTTCGGCGGCGAGGGCCGACGCGGATCCGTACCGGAATCGCTATCTCATCGCCATCGCGGTGACGCTGGCGGCGGTGCTCGAACTGGTGGATACGAGCATCGTCAACGTGGCGATTCCGCACATGATGGGCACGCTCAGCGCCACTCTCGATGAGATCGCGTGGGTGAGCACGTCGTACATCATCGCCAACGTGATCGTGATCCCGATGTCGAGCTGGCTGTCGGCGTACTTCGGCCGCCAGCGCTACCTGACCGGCTCCATCCTGATCTTCGTCGCGGCGTCGTTCTTCTGCGGGGCGGCGACGTCGCTGTGGGGGCTGGTGTTCTGGCGTGTGCTGCAAGGGCTGGGTGGCGGAGCGCTGCTGTCCACCGCGCAGACCACGCTGTTCGAGTCGTTCCCCCCGCACGAGCGCAGTATCGGGCAGGCGATCTTCGGGGTGGGCGTCATGGTGGGCCCCACCTTGGGGCCCACGCTCGGTGGTGACATCGTCGACGCCTACGCGTGGCCGTGGATCTTCTACATCAACGTGCCGCTGGGGCTGGTGGCAGCGGTACTGGTGTGGACGTACGTCAAGGACGTGTCGCACCAGGTGCGGGCGATGTCGGTGGATGGGCTCGGCATCGTGCTGCTCACGCTGGCGGCGGTGAGGGCGCTGTCGGCGGTGCTGCTGGTGTGGCGGGAACTCACGGTGAAGGAACCGGTCATCGACTTGCGCGTGCTGCGGTCGTGGCAGCTGGCGCCGGGCATGCTGTTTGCCGGGTTTCTGGGGTTGTCGCTGTACGGCGCGGTGTTCGCGCTGCCGGTGTTCCTGCAGCAGTTGCACGGCTACAGCGCCCAGCAGACGGGGCTGGTGATTCTGCCCGGTGCGATTGCGTCGGCCATTACCATGGCGGTGATGGGGCCCGTTGCCAACCGTGTGGACGAGCGGCCGCTGATCACGGCAGGCGCGCTGCTGTTCCTGTGGGCCATGTGGCGGCTGTCGCTGCTGTCGCTGGATGCCGGCCACGACGACTTCTTCTGGCCGCTGATCGCCCGCGGGGTGGGGCTCGGCATGATCTTCGTGCCGCTCACCGGCGCGAGCATGGCCGGCCTGCCCATGCACAAGCTCGGGCAGGGCACCGGCATGTTCAACCTCATGCGCCAGCTGGGCGGCTCGCTCGGTATCGCCATCATGGCCACGATGCTGGCCCGGCTCACGAGGGTGGAGAAAGCGGTGCTCACCGAGCACGCCGGCGCCTACGATCCGGCCACCGCCGAACGGCTGGGGGCGGTGACAAGGGGGCTGATGAGTCGCGGCAACGATGCCGCGACTGCCAAGCCGCAGGCGCTGCTGCTGCTCGACGGGCAGATCGGCGCCCGGGCGGGCGTGATGGCGTTCTCGCGGATCTACCTGGTCTCGGGCATCCTGCTGGTGTGCGCGCTGCCGCTGCTGCTGCTGTGGCGGACGGGGCGGACGGCTGGAAGGGTGTCAGTGGACGGGCACTGACGCTGGGACAGCGAACGGCGGTATACCAACCGCGTAACGTGTACCGACGTGATCGGGGGCGAGGGATGGCGGCGGGTGCCGGATCCCGCTCACGTCCCTGCACGTTACGCCGTTGGTGTACCGTAGTTGCCGTTCTCCGCTGTTCGTCGGTCCCGCCGTTCGTCGTCCCCCGGTTGTCCGCCGGCCTCTGGTCCCCCAAACTGTTGCCATGGTCCCGACCCGCGCCGACGCTTTGCAGCTCGTCCACACCTGGACGCAGTCCGAATCCCTTCGCAAGCACATGCTGGCCGTGGAGTGCGCGATGCGGGCCTATGCGCGGCGGCTGGGGGGCGACGAGGAGGCCTGGGGGGTGGCCGGGCTGGTGCACGACTTCGACTACGAGCGCTATCCCAACGACGCCCATGCCGCCGACGCCGAGCACCCCGCGGAGGGGGTGCGCCATCTGCGGTCGCTGGGGTGGTCGGAGGAGATCTGCGAGGCGGTGCTGGGGCACGCCCACTACACCGGCGTGCCGCGCGTGACCCTGATGGCCAAGGCACTCTTTGCCGTCGACGAACTGACCGGGCTGCTTACGGCCTGCGCGCTGGTGAAGCCCTCCAGAGCGGTGGCCGACGTGGACGTGGCCGGCGTCCGGAAGAAGATGAAGGACAAGGCGTTTGCCCGCGGGGTCAACCGCGAGGACATCGTGCAGGGCGCCGAGGCGCTCGGCGTGCCGCTCGACGAGCACATCGGCGTGGTGCTGGCGGCCATGCAGGCCGAGGCGGTGTCGCTCGGCCTGGCCGGCATCGACGGTGTACCACGGTCCGCCCCCTCCTCAACGGCGCCTTCCCGCGATGCGTAAGTCGGGTAATCCAACCCGAACTTCTGACCGCACTGCCTGTTCCCGCGCCGATTGTCACTGCAGCGCCGGGGGTGACCTCCTGGGGTCCCCGGTCCGGGCCGCGCATGGGTCCTGAGCGGCCGGTTTCGGCGGACGCCCTCGAGGAACGGGGGTTGGTGCTCGCTGCACAGGCGGGGAACAACACGGCCTTCGCGGGCCTCGTCCGTCGTCATCAGCGGCGCGCTTACGCCGTGGCGCGGGCGATCGTCCTCTCGCATGACGACGCCGAGGACGCGGTGCAGGAAGGGTTCCTGCACGCATTCCAGGCGCTGGAGCGCTTTCGTCCCGAGCAGGCGTTCGGGGCGTGGTTGCACCGCATCGTGGCGAATGCCGCGCTGGACATCGCGCGGCGGCGTAAGGTACGGGATGCCGATGAGTTGCCGGAGACGCTCTCGTCTCCGCATCGCGACCCGGCCGAAGCAGACGAATTGCGGGCGCGCCTGGGGCGGGCGCTCGAGACCCTCGGGGAGCGACAGCGGGCGGTGATCGTGCTGCACGACGTCGAGGGATACAAGCACGCGGAGATCGGTGCCCTGCTCGGAATTCCCGAGGGAACGGCCCGGTCGGACCTGCACCACGCTCGAGCGCACCTGCGGCGCCAGCTGAGCAACCTTCGGAGCGAAAGATGAACGTCACGCGGAACGACGACGGGCGCAGCCCGGGCGCGGATCCCCAAGTGACCGCAGCCCTGCAGGCGCACTACGCGGCGCCTCAGGACGACGCGTACTGGCAGACCATGGAACAGCGGATGCTGCAGCGGATCTCCGCGGCGGTGTCCGATGCGGTACAGGAATTGCGCCCCAGCTGGTGGAGCGGGTTCGCCGAATTCCGGTCCACCGACTGGCGCACGGCGGGGCTCATCGCGGCCACCCTCACGCTGATCGCGGCCGGCGCCAGCTTCGTGCGCGACCAGGAGGCCACGGCCCGGGCCCGCGAGTTGGCCGCCCGGGCCGCAGTCGAATCGGCGATGCCGCTGCCGCTCGATGACGCCACGATGACCCGGGCCCGGGTGCACCTCTCACCTGATGCGCCCGAGCGGTTCCTCAATCCGCTGGACTACTGAGCCCCGACCGGTCCGTGTCTTCGACTCCGCGTCCCAAGTCCGTCGCCATGATGGTGATCGCCGGCGCTTTCCTGTGCGGCGGCGCCGTCGGCTATGCCACGCAGGGGGCCGTCGCCAAGCCGGCCCCAGCCTTCTACGATGCGCAGGATGAGCTGGCGCGCGAACTCGCCCTTGACGAATCGCAGCGACGTTTCGTCGACTCCGTGTGGGCATGGCGGCGAGCCCGCTCACGCGAGATCATGGCGACGGTCCGGCCCGCTCTCGACTCCGTGCGTGACAGCGCACGGGTCCTCATGATCAACTCGTTCGACAGCACCCAGACTGCGGCCTTCCGCCGCCTGATCGAGCGCAACGAGCGCATCGCCGACAGTGTCGCGCGGGCGCGAGGGGAAAGACGGTGATGCGTGCGCGTGCAGTGAGTCGGGTGGCCGTGCTCGGGGCGGTCCTGGCGGCCGCCCCATTGCGTGCACAGGTCGCGGCGGTACCGGATGATGGCGCGCGGCCGATCTCGCTGGCCGAGGCGGTGCAGATGGCGCAGCGCAATGCGCCGGGCGTGGTGCAGGCGCGCGGACTCGAGCGCAACGCCAGCGCCTCGTATCGCGCCGTGATCGGTTCGTACATGCCGACGTTCAACATGAACGCCTCCACCGGCCGAACGCAGGGTGTGCAGTTCTTCCAGGGCCAGCTGATTCCGATCACCGGCAATCCCTGGAACTACAACAACGGCCTCAACACGCAGATCGAACTGTTCGATGGCGGCCGGCGCTGGTCCGAGCTGAACCGGGCGCGCGCCTCCACCGATGTCGCGGACGCGAGCACGATTCAGGCGCGTTTCGATGCCGCCCTCCAGGTGAAGCAGCAGTACTACGCGGCGCTGGCGGCGCACGAATCGGAGTCGGCGGCAAAGGCGCAGCTCGAACAGGCCGAACAGCAACTCAAGGCATCGACGGCACGCGTGGCGGCCGGGGTCGCCACGAAGTCGGATTCGCTCCGCTCCGCCATTCAGGTGGGGAATGCCCAGCTCGCGGTGCTAACGGCGCAGAACGACCTGCGCGTGGCCAACGCCGCCCTTACGCGCTTCGTGGGTTCCACCACCACGGTCACCGCGTCGCTGACGGATACCGCAGAGACCCTCGGCGCGTTGCCGACCGAAGCCGAACTCGAAGCGCTCGTCAATCGCGGCCCCGATGTGCAGTTGGCGGAAGCCACCTACGCGGCTGCCAGGGCGGGCCGGAAGGCCCAGCGCTCGCAGTATCTTCCCACGCTGTCCATGTCGTACCTCTACACGTTCACGCAGGGCAGCCGGCGGTTCGAGGGCGGGAACATCTTCCTGATCGGCGGGGACAATCCCAACCGACAGAACATGACGTTCAATTTCTCCTACCCGCTGTTCAACGGCTTCCAGCGTGAGCAGCAGACCGTGCAGGCCGATGTCGCGCTGCGCAACGCCGAAGCGCAGCTGCGCGACGCCCGCCTCGCGGCGCGGCAGACGCTCACGCAGCAGGTGCGGGCCCTGCAGAACGCGCAGGCGCGGGTGGAGGTGCAGCTGGCCGCCATCGCCGCCGCCGAAGAAGATCTCCGGGTGCAGCAGCAGCGCTATGCGCTCGGTGCCTCCACGCTGCTCGACCTGCTGACATCACAGACGCAGCTCAATCAGGCTCGGCAGGCGCTCATTCAGGCGCGCCTCGACGGCCGCATCGCCCGCGCCCAGCTGTCGGCGCTCGTGGGCAGGGAGTTGTAATGGCACCGCGCCACGGTGGTCGGAGGCTGGCGGGGGTCCTGCTGGCGGCTCTCACCGCCTGTGGCGAGAAGCCGGAGGCCAGCGCGCCGATTCCGACAGCGGCCGTCGATCGCCGCACCATCGTCGTCGATGCGCAGGCCACCGGTACGGTGGAGCCGATCAACGTGATCGAGGTCAAGTCCAAGGCCTCGGGGCTCATCGTGAAGATGCCCGTGGAGACCGGGTCGCAGGTGAACAGCGGCGACCTGCTCGTGCAGGTGGACACGCGCGACGTGAAGAACCAGTACGATCAGGCCATGGCCGATCTGCGGAGCGCGCAGGCCAGTCTCGAGGTGGCGCAGGCGCAGCAGCAGCGATCGGTCGACCTGTACAAGCAGCGCGTTATCACCACGCAGGAGTACGAGACGGCGCAGCTGGCGCTCACGCAGGCGCAGGGGCAGATCGTGCGGGCCACGACCAACGTGGACCTCGCCAAGCAGCGGCTCGAGGACGCCACCGTGGTGGCGCCGGTCGCCGGGACGATCATCGAGAAGCCGGTGGCGCTGGGGCAGGTCATTGCGTCGGCCACGGGATCGGTGAGCGGCGGGACGACGCTGCTGCGCATGGCCGATCTCAGCAAGGTGCGAATGCGGGCGCTGGTGAACGAAACCGACATCGGCAGCGTGCGCGCCGGCCAGGAAGCTCGGGTGACGGTGGATGCCTATCCCGACCGGCCGTTTCTCGGGGCCGTGGAGAAGATCGAACCGCAAGCCGTCGTGCAGCAGAGCGTGACCATGTTCCCCGTCATCGTGTCGCTCGACAACAAGGACGGCTTCCTCAAGCCGGGGATGAACGGCGAGGTGTCGCTGTTGGTGGACCGCCGCGAGAACGTGCTGGCCGTGGCCAACGATGCCGTGCGTACGCTGCGTGAAGCGGCGATTGCCGCCGGCATTCTCAAGCTGAACCCGGACAGCGTGGCGGCGCAGGTGCAGGCCCAGCAGGCGGCGTTGCGCGGGAACGGTGCGCGCGGGGACAGTGCGAGCGGGAACGGCGCGAGCAGGAACAGCGCGAGCGGGAACAGCGCGAGCGGGAACGGCGCGAGCCAGGGGGCGCGAGCGAACGGTCGCGAGGCGGGGGGAGCGCGGGCGGCGGGCGGCACTGCGGCACGCGCCCGTACCGCGCTGGTGTTCGTGGAGACGGCGGCCGGCCGATACGAACCGCGTGTGGTGCGCCTCGGCGCGTCGAACTACGACTACAGCGAAGTGCTGTCGGGGCTCACCGAAGGTGAGAAGGTCGCACTCCTGGCCGTCGGGGCCCTGCAAGCCAAGCGCGACCAGCAGAACGACCGCTTCCGCAGCATGACGGGCGGCGGAGTCCCGGGCATGACGCCACCGGCAGCCGGCGGCGGCCGACCGGGAGGACGGTGACCGGGTCACGCAGCGGAGGGATCCCATGATCTACGGCGAAGTGGTGCGCGTGGCGCTCGGCGCCCTGCGGGCGAACAAGCTGCGCTCCGTGCTGACCATGCTCGGTATCGTGATCGGTGTGGGGGCCGTGATTGCCATGGACGGCATCGGGCGCGGGGCGCAGGAGTCCATCAAGGACCGCATCACGGCGCTCGGCACCACCCTGCTCACCGTCACGCCGGGACAGATCCGTGGCATGGGCGGCGTGGCCGCCGAAGCCGACCGCGCGCGGCTCACCATGGACGACGCCGCCGCGCTCGAGGAGCAGGCCACGCTGGTCACCGCGGTGCAGCCCGAGATGTCGCGCCAGCTGCAGATCCAGTTTCAGGCGAAGAACGCCAGCACCCAGGTGGTCGGGACCTCCGCCAACTACCTCGACGTGCGCAAGTACGAACTGCTCGGCGGCCGCATGTTCACCACACAGGAAGACCTCGGCAAGCAGCGGGTCGCCGTGCTCGGCCCGGCGGTACTGCAGAATCTCGGCATCGAAAATCCCGATGCCGTCATCGGTGAGCAGGTCCGCGTGCGCGGCATCCAGTTCACGGTCATCGGCGTGCTCAAGTCCAAGGGGCAGACGTCGCCCTTCCAGAACCCCGACGACCAGGTGCTGATCCCGCTCAACACGGCGCGCTTCCGTGTGCTGGGCACCGATCGCATCCGGTCCATCTCGGTGCTGGCGGTGTCGGAGGCGAAGATCCCCGAGTCGATGGCCGAGATCCAGAAGATCCTCCGTCGCGAACACCGCCTGCCGCGCGAGCGCGACGACGACTTCACCATCCGCAATCAGGCCGACTTCCTCACGACGTTCGCCGAAACGAGCAAGGTGTTCGGTTCGCTGCTGGCGGGGATCGCCGCCGTGTCGCTGGTCGTGGGCGGCATCGGCATCATGAACATCATGCTGGTCTCGGTCACCGAGCGCACCCGCGAGATCGGCGTACGCAAGGCACTCGGCGCGACCAGGGGCAACATCCTTCTGCAGTTCCTCATCGAGGCCATCGTGCTGTGCCTTGTGGGCGGCGCGATCGGCATTGGCGTGGGGAGCGGCGGCGCGATGGTGCTGAGCAAGGTGTTCGCGTGGAACATGTCCATCAGCTCGCAGAGTGTGCTGCTGGCCTTTGCGTTCTCGGCCGCGGTGGGGCTGCTGTTCGGGGTTTGGCCGGCGCGACGGGCGGCCGGGCTCGACCCCATTCAGGCGCTGCGCTACGAATAGCGGCCGAACGAGCGGGGCGAATTCCCGCCATTCCCTCTACCACTGGGGGCCCCTGATATAGATTGGAGGTTTCCGACACACTCCATGTCCGACGATTCCACTCCTCCGGCCTCGCCGTCCTCCGGCGATGCCGTCCCGCACCGCAGCAGTCCCGACGCCCCTCCGGACGAACCGTCCACACCGGCGGAGGCGCTGCGGCACCCCACTGGCCCCACGCCAGCGCCGGGGTCGGTCAACGCCCTCGAGGCGGCTCCGGGTGAGGAGCTGAGGGCGCACACGGGCATGTTCCCGGTAGTGAAGCCTTCCGCCGGCCATCACCACAAGGACGCCGATCCCACCGGCAAGCGGCTCGCCATCCTCACCCTCACCGCGCTCGGCGTGGTGTACGGCGACATCGGGACGAGCCCGCTCTACTCGATCAAGGAAGTCTTCGGCCACCTGTACGGCCTGCAGCCGACCCGCAGCAACGTGTTCGGCATTCTCTCCCTCATTGTATGGGCCCTCACGCTGGTGATCAGCGTGAAGTACGTGAGCTTCGTGCTCCGCGCCGACAACCGTGGCGAAGGCGGCCAGTTCGCCCTCCTGGCACTGATCTTCCCCCGCGGCACGCCGCAAACCGTGGCCAAGGGACGGCTCATCGTGGCCCTCGCCCTCTTCGGCACGGCCCTGCTCTACGGCGACGGCATCATCACCCCGGCCATGAGCGTGCTCGGTGCCATGGAAGGGCTCGAATTCGCCATTCCGTCGCTGGCCGACTACATCGTGCCGTTCACGGTGGTCATTCTCGCCACGCTGTTCGCGGTGCAGCGCTTCGGTACGGACCTGGTGGGCAAGGCGTTCGGGCCCATCACGCTCGTCTGGTTCCTCACGATCGCGGTGCTTGGCGCCGTCGAGATTGCGGAACAGCCGTCAATTCTGGCTGCGGTCAATCCCTGGTATGCCGTGCAGTTCGTGCGGGAGAATGGTACCCTGTCGTTCTTCGTGCTTGGCTCGGTGGTGCTGGTCATCACCGGAGGTGAAGCGCTGTATGCCGACATGGGACACTTCGGACGCAAGCCGATCCGCTTCGCATGGATCTTCCTGGTCTTCCCCTCGCTGCTGCTCAACTACTTCGGTCAGGGCGCGCTCCTGCTCGAGAATCCGGCAGCGGCCGAGAACCCGTTCTTCCTGCTCGCTCCCAGCTGGTTCCTCGTACCGCTGCTGATCATCGCCACACTGGCGGCCATCGTGGCCTCACAGGCCATGATCTCCGGCGCGTTCTCCACCACGCGACAGGGCATCGCGCTCGGCTTCATCCCCCGGCTCGAGATCCGGCACACGTCCAAGGTGGAAGAGGGGCAGATCTACATCCCCGAGGTGAACTACTTCATCGCGGTGGGTTGCCTCGTCATCGTCGTCGCCTTCCGGAACACCTCCGCGCTGGGCGCCGCGTACGGCATCGCCGTCACCGGCACGATGCTCATCACGACGGTGCTCTTCTACATCGTGGCGCGCATCCGCTTCCGGTGGGAGCCGTGGAAGGCCATGGCCTTGACGGCGGTGTTCCTGGTCGCCGACCTGTTCTTCTTCAGCGCCAACGTGGTGAAGCTGATGCATGGCGGCTGGGTCCCCATGGCCCTCGGCCTCGTGCTCTTCATGCTCATGCTCACCTGGAAACGCGGTCGCCTGCTCCTCAATCAGCGGCTGGCCGAGGGCACCATGCCGCTCGGACTCTTCCTCGATGGCGTGGAGAAGTCCAAGGTGCACCGGGTCCCGGGCACGGCGGTGTTCATGACCGGCAGCGATGACGGCGTCCCGCCGGTGCTGCTGCACCATCTCAAGCACAACAAGGTGCTGCACGAGCGGGTGCTGCTGGTGTCCGTCAAGACGGCCGACGTGCCGGAGACGAGCGCGGCCGAGCGGGTGCGCGTGATGCCGCTCGGCCATGGCTTCTGGCGCGTGGTGGCGTCGTATGGCTTCATGCAGACGCCCAATGTGCCCAACGTGCTCGAGGTGGTGGATCGCATGGGCATCCGCTGCAAGCCCATGGAGACCAGCTACTTTCTCGGCCGCGAGCGCCTGATCCCGGTGGCCGGCCGCAGCGGCGACAAGATCGTGCTGTCACGCTGGCGGAAGATCGTCTTCGCGATCATGGCCCGGAATGCGCGATCGGCTACCGAGTTCTTCTGCATCCCACCCAATCGGGTGGTGGAGCTGGGCACCCAGATCGAGTTCTGATCGTCGGATTGTGACGCGACGCGTCTGATCCACGTGCGCAGACAGACTGTCCTTTCCAGTTTCCGACGCCGAGTGCGATTGCTTTCCTTGCGTCGATGCGTCTGTAACGGCCGGATTCGCGACGCCGCAGCCCGCCTGCTGTGATACGCTCTCTCGGACTGAGGGGGCAGCAATGGGTTCCCGATGCAGGACTACGAGTCATCGACGTCGGACGAGGCAGCCCTTCCGCCCTTCCGACCCCTGCTCCCCGAGCAGGTGACGATGCTGGAGCTCAGTCCCAACCCCAAGCTGGTCCTCGACCGCGCCTTTCGCGTCCGCTTCGTGAATGCCGCCACCGCGGCATACGGCAACGTGGACCGCGACGCGCTGGTCGGGCTGAACATCTGGGACTGCTACCCGGCGCTGCGTGGATCGATTTTCCATCGCGCGTACCAGCAGGTGCTCGACACCGGTGAACCGGCGCGATTCGAGCATCTCGATCAGGCGCTGGACACCTGGCAGACCGTGTACGCGTTCCCGGCCGATGACGGCGTGATCGCGGTGCTCGAGGACATCACCGAGCGCCGCGGCACGGTGGACCGGTTGCGCCGGAGCGAGGAAATCCTGCGACTGGCGCAGGAAGCGGCGATGATCGGCAGTTTCGAGTACCACCTGCAGACTGGCCACCGGAGCTGGTCGGACCAGCTCGTGCGCCTGCTCGGCCTCGACCCGGCCACCTTCGACGCGTCACAGTACGACCAGGCGCTGCTGCTCCCGCATATCCACCCCGCGGACCGTGAGGGTTTGCGCGCGGTGATGGAGCAGGCGATCGCGTCGGGCGAGAAGCAGGGGCTGCGCCTCCCGGTGCTTCACGCGAATGGCAACGTGCGGTGCTTTCAGGTGAGCGCGATGCTGGTCCCGGATTCGGAGGCGTCCACCAGCCGTCTCGTGGGCACGGCGCTCGATGTCACCGCCGATGTGCACGCCGACGAGCAGCGCCAGCGCATCGACGCACAGATGCAGCAGGCCCAGAAGCTGAAGTCGCTCGGTGTGCTCGCCGGGGGCATTGCCCACGACTTCAACAACCTGCGGGTGGGGATCCTCGGCAACGCGTCGCTCGCCCTGCTGGAAGTCGACGCAACGCGCGCGGTGCGGGATTGCCTGCAGGAGATCGAGCGGGCGTCGCAGAAGGCCGCCGAGCTCACGCGGCAGCTGCTGGCCTACGCCGGCAAGGGTCGGTACATCGTCGAATCGGTGGACGCCTCCTCGACCATCCAGGAGATGGGGTCGCTGCTTCGCTCGGCGGCGTCCCGCAGCGCGTCACTGCAGCTCGAGCTGCCCTCGACGGTGCCGCCGATCGAGGTGGACGTGAACCCGTTCCGTCAGGTGGTGATGACGCTGGTGACGAACGCGTCCGATGCGCTGGGTGAGCGCCACGGGGTGATCAGCGTGCTGACGGGGCGTCAGACGGTGACGGCGGAGTACCTCGCGGCGTGCGTCCCGGGTTCGACGGCGGTGCCCGGCTCATACGTGATCGGGGGACGGCGGGTGCGGTGCCGCCGATCACGTTCCTCCACGTTACGCCGCGTGACGTACCGACTCTGCTGCTACCACCGTTCCCGCCCTGTCCGTCACTCGACAGTCGCCGTCAGTCGCCGCCGACCGGCACCGGTGCCGCCATCCCGCCGCCCGTCGTCATCTCCCGCTTCGGGGCGCGGCGCCGCGTCACCATCTGGTCGAGCAGCGTGTACACCACCGGCGTCACGTACAGCGTGATCAGCTGCGAAAACGCCAGGCCGCCCACGACGGCGAGGCCGAGTGGTTGACGCGACTCGGCGCCGGCGCCGTAGCCCACGGCGATCGGCAGCGTGCCCATGAGCGCCGCCATGGTGGTCATCATGATGGGGCGGAAGCGCACGCGCGCCGCCTCCATGATCGCGTCGTACGGCGACATGCCGTCCTTGCGCTCGGCTTCGGTGGCGAAGTCGATCATCATGATCGCATTCTTCTTGACCAGCCCGATGAGCATGATCACGCCGACATACGCGTACACGCTCAGGTCCTTGCCGAAGATCATGAGCGTGGCCAGTGCACCGACCGCCGCGAAAGGCAGACCCGAGAGGATCGTGAGCGGGTGAATGTAGCTCTCGTACAGGATACCCAGCACCACGTAGATCACGAAGATCGCCACCACGAGCAGCGCCAGCAGGCCACTCTGCGCCTGCGCGAACGCCTGCGTATCACCCGAGAGCACGCTCGTGACCCCGGCCGGCAGCACCGCCGCCGCCTCACGCTGCACCGCGTCGACGGCGGTGCCGAGGGCCACGTTGGGGCGGGTGTTGAACGAGATGGACACCGCCGGCTGCTGGCCATTGTGCTGCACCGACTGCGGCCCGACGCCCTTCGTGAACGTGGCCACCGCCCCGAGCGGGATCTGGTTGCCCGTGTTGGAGCGGATGAAGAGCTGGCTGAGCGCGGCCGGATTGCGCTGGAACTCCTCCTTCAGCTCGATGATGACCTGGTACTGGTTGGTCTGCGTGTAGATGGTGGAGACCTGCCGCGAGCCGTAGGCGTTGTACAGCGCGTTCTCGATCTGGCTGGCGGTCACGCCCAGCGACGAGGCACGCTCGCGGTCGATGGTGACGCCCACCTGCGGATTGCCCACCTGCAGGTCGCTCGAGATGTTCTCGAGCTCCGGCAGTTCGCGCATGCGCTGCTCGAGCGCGCGCGCCGACGTGTACAGTTCGGCGATGTCGGCGCCCTGCAGCGACACCTGATAGGCGCTGTTGCCGCGGCGACCGCCGATGTTGATGGGCGGTGGGTTGCGGAAGAACACCTGCACGCCCGGCACCTGCGAGGTGGCGCGGGTGAGCTCGCGCATGACCTGGTCCACGTGCGGGCGCTGGCTGCGGTCCTTGAGCGTGAGCTGCAGGCGCGCACTGTTGTTGCCACCGAACGGACCGCCGCCGATGGACACCATGGTGTATTCGATGTAGGGGCTGTTCTGCAGCATGGTGCCGACTTCGCGCGCCTTGACCGCCAGCGCGTCGTACCCGATCCCCTCCGGCCCTTCCACCGATCCCTGCAGACGGCCCGTGTCTTCCGACGGGATGAAGCCCTTGGGGATGATGACGAACAGCGCCACGGTGGCCACCAGCGTGAGCGCGCTGAACAGCATGGTGAGGCCGCGATGCGTCATGACCCACGACAGCGACGACATGTAGCCGCGCTCCGACGCCTCGTAGAGGCGCTCCACCGACCGCCACTTCCCTTCGGCGGCCGCGTGCCCTTCGCCGCCCTTGAGGAACTTGGCCGACAGCATGGGGGTGAGCGTGAGCGACACGAACCCCGACACCAGAATGGCCACACCGATCGTGACCGCGAACTCGCGGAAGAGCCGGCCGATGAGCCCCGGCATGAACAGCAGCGGGATGAACACCGCCACCAGCGACAGCGTCATCGACAGAATCGTGAAGCTGATCTCGCGCGACCCGTCGAGCGCCGCCCGCACGGGCGTCTTCCCCATCTCCATGTGACGCACGATGTTCTCGAGCATCACGATGGCGTCGTCGACCACGAAACCCACGGCGAGCGTGAGCGCCATGAGCGTGAGGTTGTTGAGGCTGTAGCCCAGCGCCCACATCACGATGCACGTGCCGATGATCGAGAACGGCAGCGCCAGCGACGGGATGATCGTGGCCCGCACATTGCGCAGGAACAGGAAGATTACCAGCACGACCAGCGCCACCGTGAGCGCGAGCGTGAACTGTACGTCCCACACCGAGTGCTCGATGCTCTCGGCGCGGTTGAAGATGGTCATGACCTGCACACTCTGCGGGAGCTGCGGGATGAGCTTGTCCAGCTCCGCCTGCACCGCCTTGGCGGTGGCCACGGTGTTCACCCCCGGCTGCCGGATGATGGCCAGCGAGATGTTCGAGCGTCCGTTGACTTCGCTGAAACCGCGCAGCTGCTGCAGACCGTCGAACACATTACCCAGGTCACCGAGGCGCACCGGGGTACCGTTGCGGTAGGCAACGACCAGTTGCCGGAACTCGGCGGCGTTCTTGAGCTGGCCGGTGGCCTGCAGGGTGAACGCCTGGTTGGGCCCCATCAGCACGCCGGCTGGCGAGTTGGAGTTGCCCTGGTTGATGGCCTGCTGCACCTCGTCGATGCCGATGCCGCGCTGGGCGAGGGCACTCGGATCGAGCTGTACACGCACGGCGTACTTGGCCGAGCCGTAGACCTGCACCTGGGCCACACCGGAGACGGTGCTGAGGCGCTGGCCGATGAACGTTTCGGCATACTCGTTGAGCTCCGGCCGCGACAGCACGTCGGAGTTGAGCGAGTACATCATGATGGGCGCGTCGGCCGCGTTGGCCTTGTTGTACGAGGGCGGGTTGATGCCCTGCGGCAACTGGCGCAGCGTCTTGGAGATCGCCGACTGCACGTCGGCAGCGGCCTTGTCGATGTCACGATCGAGGTTGAACTGGATCGTGACGTTGGTGCTCCCCTGGGAGCTCGACGACGTGATGTTATCGATGCCCGAGATGGTCGCGAACTGCTGCTCGAGCGGTGTGGCCACCGACGTGGCCATGACCTCGGGGCTCGCCCCCGGCAGGTTGGCCGACACCGTGATCGTGGGATAATCGATCGTCGGCAGATCGCTCACCGGCAGGCGCTGGTACGCCACGATGCCGAAGATCAGGATCGCCGTCATGACGAGCGTCGTCATGACCGGGCGCCTGATCCAGATTTCGCTGAGGTTCAGGCCACCGACGACCTCGTCGGGGGCATCGTGCGACCTGGTTGGTTCACTCATCGGCCCTGCCCTCCCTGGCCACCGGATGTGGCACCGCCCGTCTGCCCGCCAGTGCGGCCGCCGCCGTTCGCGCCGCCGCCGGTGCGACCAGCTCCGCCACTCGGCGCGGCGCCGCGGAGTTGCACGGTCGCCCCGTCACGCAACCGAGTCTGCCCCTCGGTGACGACGCGTTCGCCGCCCACGAGCCCACTGTCGATCTTCACCATCGTTCCCGACGGGCGCCCCACCTTGACCGGGTTGCGCTTCACCTTGTCGCCCTCGAGCACGTACACGAACGTCGACGTACCCGACGTGACCACCGCCTCCGACGGGATCGTCACCGCGTCCTGATCCACGCTGAGCTGCAGCGCGACGGACACGAACTGCCCGGGCCACAGGGCGCGGTCCTGATTCGGCACCTCGGCCTTGAGCAGCACCGAGCCGGTGGCACGATCCACCTGATTGTCGACGAACGTGAGCGTGCCGGTGACTGCCATGGCGCTGTCGGCGCCGCTCGGCGTCACCCGCACGGCCAGCGCCTTGTCCACGCCGGCGCGCTTGCGCAATTCCTCGAAGTCACGCTCCGGCACCGGGAAGCGCACCAGCACCGGACGCAGCTCGTTGATCGTCACCAGCTGGTCGGTGGAGGCACGCACGAGCGACCCTGCCTTGTACAGCAGTTGCCCGGTTCGCCCCGTGATCGGCGCCTTCACGGTGGTGTTCTCGAGATCGAAGCGCGCGCTCGCCAGCGACGCCTGCCCGGCCGCGACCGTCGCCACCAACGCCGAGACTTCCGCGAAGGTCTGATCGAGCTGCTGCCTGGTGACATAGCCGTCCTTGGCGAGCGCGGCGAAGCGCACCGAGTCGGCGCGGGCGCGGGTCAGCGTGGCGTCGTCGCGCGCCAGCGTGGCCTGCACCCGTTCGAGCTCGGCTCGGAACGGACGCGGATCGATCTGGAAGAGGACCTGCCCCTCACGCACCTCTTCACCCTCGGCGATGGCGATGCGGGTGAGCTGGCCGGACACCAGCGACTGCACGGCAACGGTGCGGTTGGGTTCGACCTGCCCGTTCGCCACCACGACGTACGGGAGGGGGCCCTTGGCCGCCGCCAGCACGGTCACCGTGGGGGTGGGCCGCTGGGGCGGGGGCGCCTTCTTGCAGGCCCCGAACAACGGGAGCAGCAATCCGGCGGAGATGAGCGCGAGGGGCGATATGGGGAGCCGGCGCGACGGGCGCGCTGGCGAGACAATGTCTGGCATTCGCTGGGCGAACGGCGGGGCTGAAGTGACGCCCCCCCAGTCCGGCAGGGGGCGTCGTTGGATGTAGCTAGATAACGTCAGCCGCGGGTCCAGCGTTGCCGAACAGGGACGGCGCAGAGCAGCCCGTGACACGACGGGGGCCGCCGCGCGACGGTTACAGGGCCGAGATGGTCCGGCGGAGGGACATCCGGACCGGCGCGCCGTTGCGCAGGTCCCCTTCCAACCCGCGGACGTCCTCGCGCAGACGCTGCCTGAGTTCTTCGAGGGACTCCCGCATCCGGACACCGTCGAATTCGAGCACCCGGCCGTCGGGCTGGATGATCCGGACCTCGCCCTCTCCCGGCGGCGCCGGCGTCCAGGTGGCCCGTGGAGGGCGCGGCCCCGACGGAGTCATGATGCGGATCTCGCCGTCGCCGATGCGCAGGCCGAAGCCGGACGAGGGCAGGTCCGACGCCCGGACGGCCGTGACCGACACGTCCCGGTACCGGCCATTGCCGTAGACCCGCAGGGAGACCGTCTGCCCCGGAGCCACCTTCTGCACCTCGCGGACGAACCGGTCGGCCCGCGCCGAGGCGGACTGGGCGTCTTCGACGTCTTCCCGGGGGATCCGGACGTCCACGCCGTTCACCGCCGCGATCCGCTCGCCCTCGATGATGCCGGCCTTCTCGGCAGGTCCACCGGTGACCACGCTGCTGACGAACAGCCCGAGCGTGTCGCGTGCGTTGCCGGCGGCGCCGATGCTGAGCCCCGCCATGCCGCGCGAGGCGCTGGCGCTCTCGGCCCGCCGTTCGCGGGTCGTGACCCGCCGCTCCTCCACGCGCTGGAGATCGGCGGCCGAGACCGTCTTGATGGCGACCGACCGGCTGGCGGTGCCGCTCCGCACCTGCAGGGTAACCTCGTCGCCGGGCTTGGCCTTGGCGAGCACCCGCTGCAGCCGCCGCTGGGCCAGGCCGGTGAGCGCCAGGTCTTCGGCGTCCTCCCGGGCCACCTTGAGGCTCACGCCGTTGATGGCCGTCAGGCGGTCCCCGGCCTTGAGGCCCCCCTTGGCCGCCGGGCCCTCGGCCTCGACGGCCTCGAGCAGCACGCCCGCGGTATCGGCGGTCGAGCCGGCGCCGAGGGTCACGCCAAGGACGGCCCGATCGGGTGCCGTGGTCCAACTGAAGGCACCGCCGGCGGACGGCAGCCGGAGGACGCGGGTTTCGCGCGGCTGCGCGGTGAGCGGCGCGCTGACACAGGGCACCGCGGCGAGCGACAGCGTCGCCACGGCGAGTCGGAATCGGGGCATGATGGAGTCCTGATGAAGTGTTGCCCATCCGACACGACAACGCGCGACAGGGTTTCCCCCGTCGCGCGTTGCGTGACATCCGTTGGCCGTACCGCCGGCTCACACCACGATGTTGAGCAGGCGCCTCGGGACGAAGACCACTTTCCTCGGGTCGCTGGTCACGAACTTGGCCACCCCTTCGTCGGCCATCGCCAGCGCCATCGCCGCATCCTGCGCGACATCCACTGGCACCCGGAGCTTGCCGCGCAGCTTGCCGTTGACCTGCACCACGAGATCGACCTCGTCGTCCACCAGCAGCGCCGGATCGAACGACGGCCAGCCGGCATCGAACACGCTGGTGGCATGCCCCAGCTCTTGCCAGCACTCCTCGGCGAGATGGGGCGCGAACGGGGCCGCCAACTGCACCAGCGGCTGCACCTCATCGCGATGCGGCACACGCTCACCGCGGCGCACCACGTTGATGTATTCCATCATCGCGGCGATGGCGGTGTTGTAGCCGAGGTTGGCGGTGTCCTCGCCGACCTTCCTGATAGTGCGGTGCAGCTTGCGCACCACGTCGGGCTCCGGCGCGCCGTCGGTGGTGGCATCACGCACCGACGCCCACAGGCGATCGAGGAAGCGACGCACCCCGCTGATGCCCTGGTCGCGGAAGTCGCCGCCTTCCTCGTAGGGCCCGAGGAACATGAGGTACATGCGGAACGCGTCTGCGCCCCACTCCTCCATGTACTGGTCGGGATTGATCACGTTGCCCTTCGACTTCGACATCTTCGCGCCCTCGCGAATGATCATGCCGTGGGCGCGGAAGCGCGTGAACGGCTCCTCGAAGTCGATGTGCCCGCCGTCCATCAGCACCATGGTGATGAAGCGCGAGTAGAGCAGGTGCAGCACGGCGTGTTCGTTGCCGCCGATGTACGAGTTCACCGGCAGCCACGTCTTCGTGCGTGCCGCATCGAACGGCACGTCGTCGCGCGTGGCGCTCGGATAGCGCAGGAAGTACCAGGCGCTGTCGAGGAACGTGTCGCTCACGTCCGTTTCGCGGCGCGCGCTCCTGCCGCACGTGGGGCAGGGTACGCGGTACCACTCCTCGTGACGGGCGAGCGGCGAGATGCCGCTGTCGTCGGGCTTGAAGTCGGGGATGTTGGGGAGCACCACCGGCAGCTGCGACTCCGGCACCGGCACGGCGCCGCAGTCGTCGCAGTAGATGATGGGGATGGGCGGCCCCCAGTAGCGCTGCCGCGAGATGCACCAGTCGTGCAGGCGGTAGTTGATCACCGCGGTAGCGTGCTGGCGCTCGGCGAGCCACGCCGTCACGGTGCGCTTGGCCTCGGTCACCGACAGGCCGTCGAACGGGCCGGAGTTCACGAGGCGACCGCCCTCGTCGTCGGTGAAGGCGGCGTCACCCAACGGGGTGTCGGCCGCATCATCGGGACCGGCCACCACCCGTACGATGGGGAGCCCGAACACGTGAGCAAACTCGAAGTCACGCTCGTCGTGCCCCGGCACGGCCATGATGGCGCCCGTGCCGTACTCCATGAGCACGTAGTCGGCGATCCACACCGGGATCTGCTGCCCGGTGGCCGGGTTCACCGCGTACGCCCCCGTGAACACGCCCGTCTTCTCCCTGGTGCTCTTGCGCGAGATCAGGTCCTGCTTCGTGGTGGCGTCCTGGTACGCCTGCACGGCAGCGCGCTGGGCGTCGGTGGTGAGCGTGGCCACCAGCGGATGCTCAGGCGCCAGCACCAGGTACGTGGCGCCGAAGATGGTGTCGGCGCGCGTCGTGAACACCGTGACCGTCGCGTCGTGACCGGCGAGGGTGAAGGTGAGCTGCGCGCCCTCCGACTTCCCGATCCAGTTGCGCTGGGCCTGCTTCGTGATGGGCGACCAGTCGAGCCAGTCGAGATTCTGCAGCAGTCGCGGCGCGTACTCGGAGATGCGGAAGAACCACTGCTCGAGAAAGCGCTGCTCCACCGCGGTGCCGCACCGCTCGCAGAGCCCGCCTTCGACCTGCTCGTTGGCAAGCACGGTCTTGTCAGTGGGGCACCAGTTGACCGCCGCCGCCTTCTTGTACGCGAGCCCCTGCTTGTGGAGCTGCAGGAAGACCCACTGCGTCCACTTGTAGTACTCGGGGCTCGACGTATCGACCTTCTGCCGCCAGTCCACCATGAACCCGGCACGCTCGAGCTGCCGCGTGAAGTTAGCGACGTTGCGCGGCGTGAGCTCCATGGGGTGCGCGCCGATCTTGAGCGCGTAATTCTCCGAGTGGATGCCGAACGCGTCGAAGCCCAACGGCTGGAACACATCGTGCCCCAACAACCGGTGGTAGCGCGCCGAGATGTCGCTGCCGGTGAAGGCAAAGAGGTTCCCCACGTGCAACCCTTCGGCGCTCGGATACGGGAACATCATTAGCGCATAAAACGGATTCGCCGGGTTGTCGAGGGTGGCGTTGTTCGTGCCACGCTCGGCCCAGCGGGACTGCCACTTGGGCTCGACGAGCTTGGGGTCGTACGGGGTCGGGAAATCGAGTTCAGACATGAGCGAAAGATAACTGCCACGACGGTCGGGGTACTGCCACGACGGTCGGGGTACTGCCACCACGGTCGGGGTACTGCCACCACGGTCGGGGCTTCCTACGGTCGGGGGCTGGGCTTTTGCCTTTGCTTCGCTCGGCGTCGGGGTCTGGGTCGGGGTCGGGGTCGGGGTCGGCGTCGGAGTCGAGCGGGCGCCCCGCCCGCAAGGCCCCAACCACCCCCGACTGTGGTGAAACCCCGACTGTGGTGGAAGTACCCCGACTGTCGTGGCAGTACCCCGACCGTAGTAGCAGTACCCCGACCGTGGTGGCCGTGCACCGACCGTAGTGGCCGTTCCCCCGACCGTAGTGCCAGAGGCTAGCGACGGAACAGATACCCCGCCTCTTCGAGCCGCGCCCCCCGCTCGTCGCACACTGCGAACCGCCCGCCGGAGTAGAGCGTGGCCCCGGCGTACCGCCCGTCCTTGGTCACCGCGTAGAACTCAAGGTCGAACTTCGGCCGGCCGCTGGGGCCCAGCAGGCGCGATTCCGTCATGGCCACCACTCGCTCGAGCGTCTTGATGAGCGCCGCCTCCGGTGTCAGCCCCTGGCGCATGAACTCCACCGCCAGGAAGCTCGCGCAGGTCTTGATGTTCGCCTCGCCGCGGCCGGTGCTGCCGGCGGCACCGACGGTGTTGTCGCAGTACTGCCCCGCCCCGATGATCGGCGAGTCGCCAATGCGCCCAGGCACCTTCCACGCCATACCGCTGGTCGTCGTCACCGACGCCAGGTCACCGGTGGCCGTGACCGCGTTCATGTTGATCGTGCCGGTGGTGAACTTGATCTTGAGATCGTCGTCGTGGTCCAGCCAGGCGTCGTTCGCGTTGAGGCGCGACTTCCACCGCATCCAGTCCTGGCGGGTTTTCTCGGTGAGCAGCTCCTGCTCCTTGAACCCCATCGCCTTCGCGAACCGGCGCGCCCCGTCGCCCACCAGCATCACGTGGTCGGTGTAGTCCATGACCGCCTTCGCCACCAGCGACGGCGTGGCGATGCTCTCGATGCAGGCCACCGACCCCGCGCGGCGGGTGGGGCCGTGCATGCAGCTGGCGTCGAGCTGCACCACCCCTTCTTCATTCGGGAGACCGCCCAGCCCCACCGACTGATCGTTCGGGTCGAGCTCCTGGATGTTCACCCCGGCGATCACGGCGTCGAGCGGGTCCTCGCCGGCCACGAGCTTGTCGTAGGCGACCTTGACGCCACGGATGCCGTTGGATGACGAGACCACGCACGGGCGGGCACGGAATCCCGGGGCCGGCGCGGGGTCGGCGAACAGCTCGGACGACGGCAGGCGGGGGACGAAGCCGGCGGCGGCGACGGCGGCGGAGCGCTCGAGGAAATCGCGGCGGTTCAACGGCACGGCGGGCTCGGAAGCAGGAGGAAGGGCGTCGGGAAGGAGGGGGAATGACGAAATCCGACGATAGCGCCGCGCGCGGGTTGAGGCGAGACTCCATGGCGGCCCGCTCGTGCGGCAGCTGCGGGCACCACTCCTTTCTCACCCACCGGGTCTCATGACCACTCCGGCCGAAATCGCCGACCAGCTGCGTGGCACGTCGTTCCTCGACGGCTTCACCGACGCGCACCTCTGGAAGCTGTCCCGCCATGTCACGCCGCAGGCGCTGGTGCCGGACGACACGATGTTCGTCGAAGGCGACGTGCGCCAGCGCTTTGCCATCCTCGTGAGCGGTGCGGTAGCCATCGAGAAGTCGGCCGACGGCCGCACCACGAGGCTGCTCACGCTGGGCGCCGGCGAGGCGATCGGCGAAGGGCTGCTGCTCGACGATTCCAACCACGGCACCACCGCCCGGGTGATCATGCCGGGTACCGCCATGGTGCTCACCCGCCCGCAGCTCGAGGAGATCATCCGCGAGGCCCCACAGCTCTACGCCGCGCTGGTCGCCCGCGCTGCCCGCTCCATCTCGGCGCGCCTGCGCCGAGCCGATGCCACGCTCGTGGGGCGCGGACGCGCCCTCGGCTTCGGCGGCCATCGCACCCGCACCGAGCGCGACCTGCTTGGCGAACGCGAGGTGCCGTTCGAGGCGCTCTACGGCGTCCAGACGCTGCGGGCGCTCGAAAACTTCCCCATCACCGGCATTCCGCTGCGCGAGTTTCCCGTGCTCATCGAGGCGCTCGCGGCCGTGAAGGAAGCCGCCGCCCGCACCAATCGCGAACTCGGGCTGCTCGACCAGACCCACGCCGACGTCATCATCCGCGCCACGCGGGAGATCCGTGCCGGCCGGCACCACGAACACTTCCTCGTGGACATGATCCAGGGTGGCGCCGGCACGTCGACGAACATGAACGCCAACGAGGTCATCGCCAACCGGGCGCTCGAGCTGCTCAACCAACAGCCCGGGGCCTACGGCGTGCTTTCTCCCAACGATCACGTCAACCTCAGTCAGTCCACCAACGACGTCTATCCCACCGCCGTCCGCATTGCGCTGCACAAGAGCCTCAGCGGCTTCCGCGCCGAGCTGGCCCGCCTGGCCGACGCCTTCGCTGCGAAGGGGGCCGAATTCGCGCCGCTGCTCAAGATGGGGCGCACACAGATGCAGGACGCCGTGCCGATGACACTCGGCCAGGAGTTCAATGCCTTTGCCAACACGCTGCGCGAGGATGTCGACCGGCTGGCCGAAGCGCAGCTGCTCATCCGGGAGATGAACCTCGGGGCCACCGCCATCGGCACCGGCATCAACGCTCCGCCGGGGTACGCCGACCTCGTCGCCACGCACTTGGCACAGGTTGCCGAGGTGCCGGTGCTCACCGCCCCGGACCTGGTGGAGGCCACCAGCGATACCGGCGCCTTCGTGCAGCTCTCGGGCGTCATGAAGCGTACCGCCACCAAGCTCTCCAAGATCTGCAATGACCTCCGGCTGCTCTCCTCGGGGCCGCGCGCCGGCTTCGGGGAAATCAACCTGCCGGCCATGCAGCCCGGCTCGTCGATCATGCCCGGCAAGGTCAATCCGGTCATTCCCGAAGTGGTCAACCAGGTGTGCTTCGACGTGATTGGCGGTGATGTCACGGTGACCATGGCTGCCGAAGCCGGCCAGCTCCAGCTCAACGCCTTCGAACCGGTCATCGCCTTCCGGCTGCTGCGCGGCATCGACATGCTGCGGAACGCCTGCGTGGTGCTGCGGGAGCGGTGCGTGGTGGGGATCACGGCCAACGCCGACCGGATGCGTCATTTTGTGGAGCATTCCATCGGCATCGTGACGGCACTCGTGCCGGTGATCGGGTATGCACAAGCCAGTGAAGTGGCGAAGGCGGCGCTGCACAGCGGCCGGGGGGTGTTCGACCTCGTACTGGAACGCGGGCTGCTGACGCGCGACCAGCTCGACGACATCCTGAACCCGGCGGCAATGACAGCACCCCGCTCCGTCACCACCGAGCACCCGGCGGCACCCGCCGCTGCGGTGTAGCGTACCCCGGTCGGCATCTGCAGACACCGGCCGGCGCGTCCCGCGCCAAGCCACACTCCCCGTCTCCGCTTCATTTATGGCTCCGACCCGCCTTCGTTTCCGTCACGCCCGCGCCGGTGCGCTTACCGGCTTCCTCTGGCTGGTGGCTGGTGCTGCAGGCAACCTGACCGCCTGCAGTGGAGGAGGGGATGGCGGCCCGATCACGCCGCCGCCGCCGCCGCCCACCGTGCGCAGTGTGTCGGTGACACCGGGTTCGGTCACGCTGCGGGTGGGCGAAACGCAGACGCTGAGCGCCGTGGTCGATGCCATCAACGGGGCCGGAACCGGCGTCACGTGGACCTCCGAGAGCCCGACGCTGGCCACCGTATCGTCCACCGGCGTCGTCACCGGCGTGGCGCCGGGGTCGGCGGTCATTCGCGCCACCGCCACTGCCGACACCCGCCAGAGTGGGACGGCCACCGTGCTGGTGCAGCCGGCCCGCGGCCTCACCGTCACGCCGGCCACCTCGGACATCGGCATCGGCCGCACGGTCACGCTCACGCCCGCGCTGCAGATCGATCCCGGGCTCCCCACGACATTGAGCTGGCGGAGCAGTGTGACCGCCGTCGCTACCGTGTCGCAGACGGGCGTGGTGACCGGCGTGACCCTTGGCACCGTGCAGATCACCGCCGTGGCCACCGCCGACACCACCCTGCGCACGGCGGTCACGGTCAACGTGGTGCCCAGTGTGCGCGCCGTGGCCGTGACGCCGACGACCGCCACGCTGAACATCAACAACACCCAGCAGCTCACCGCCGCCGTCACCGCCGACGCCGGCGTGCCGCAGACGGTGACGTGGCGCTCCGCCAACCCCGCCGTGGCCACCGTGAGCGGCACCGGACTCGTGACCGCGCTGGCGGTGGGCACCAGCACCATCACCGTGCTCTCCACCGTGGATACGCTGCGCCGCGCCACGGCCACCGTCACGGTGGCGCCACGCACCACGGCGGTTGCCATCTCCCAGCGGGCGTTCAGCCTCAACCCGTTCACCACCACCACGCTCACCGCCGTGGTGACCGCCGACCCGGGGGTGAACCCGGCGCTCACCTGGAGTTCGAGCGCCACCAACGTGGCCACCGTGAACGCGCAGGGGGTGGTGAGTGGCGTCGCCGTCGGCCAGACGCTCATCACCGCCGCGCTGCAGGCCGATCCCTCGCGGCGCGACACCGTCACGGTCATGGTGGTGCCGCGCCTGGCCGCGACCTGGACCGCCAGCCGCCTGGCCGGTGAGCTGTACGACGACGTGATCAGCATCGCGCCGGTCGATGCCGGCACGGCCTGGGCCGTCAGCACCCTCGGCAATGTGTATCGCTGGAACGGCACCGCATGGAGCCTCAGCGCGTCGGGCGGCACGTACAACACCGCCTTCTCCGCCGTGAGTGCCTCGTCGGCCACCAACGTGGTCGCCGTGGGCTCAGGCGGCGTGATCGTGCGCTGGAACGGCAGCGCGTGGAACGCCATGCCGTCGGGCACCACGCGGCCGCTCCACGCCGTGACGGTGGATCAGGCCACGTCGGGGTGGGCCGTGGGCGACGGAGGCGTCGTGCTGCGGCTGTCGGCGAACGGCTGGAGCACCGAAGCGTCAGGGACCACCCAGACGCTCAATGCGCTGTGGGCGGGCACGGACGTGGTGTACGCGGTGGGCAACAACGGAGAGGTCGTGCGCCGCACTGGCGGCACGTGGGCACGGGTCACGGTGCCGACCGCGGAAACGCTGTACGGGGTGCATGGCGTATCGGCCACCGACATCGTGCTCGTGGGGACGGAGGGCACCATGCTCCGCGGCGACGGCAGCACGTGGACGGCGGTGTCGGCCGGCGGCCTCCCCGGTGATTTCTACGGGGTCTCGGGTGGCGGTGCGCTGGGCACCCGGCGGCTGGTGGTGGGCGACGGCGGTGTCGCCCAGCTCGACGGCACCACGCTGACGCCCGTGGTGACGCCGTACGCGCCGCGCTTGTATGCCGTGGCCACCGACGCCGCCGGCGCGACGTGGGCCAGCGGACAGCGTGGCGCCGTGTTGCGCAGCGGCACACCGTGGACGACGCTCAACCTCGCACCAGACCTCCTCGACGTGTGGAGCAGCTCGGCCACCTCTGCCCTCGCGGTGGGCGAATTCGGGTTCGTGTATCGCTGGAACGGCACGCGGTGGACGCGCGAGCAGACGCCGACCCAGGCGACGCTCAGTACCGTGTGGGCGCCCAACGCCACCGACGCCTTCGCCGGCGGTGACGACGGCACGATGCTGCGCGCGAACGGCTCGACCTGGACGCGCATGACCTTTCCCAGCAGCGCCAGCGTGTACGCGATCTGGGGCACCAGCGCCACCAACGTGTACGCCACCACCGGCGCCGGCGAGGTGCTGCGCTTCAACGGGACGTCGTGGAGCGTCGTGAGCACGGCATCGAGCGGCCTGTGGGCCGTGTACGGCGCATCGCCCACGAGCATCGTCGTGACCGGTGAGAACGGCGTGGTGCAGCGGTTCAACGGGACGACGTGGAGCACACTGCCCGCCCCCGTCAACGGCACACTGGCCGGCGTGTGGACCACCGGGGCCACGAACCTGTTCACGGTGGGCGCCAACGCCGGTGGCAACGCCGGCGTGGCCTTCGCGCTGTCCGGGACCACCTGGAACGCCCTCGGCGTGGGTACCACACGTGTGCTCACCTCCATCTGGGGTCCGAGCGCGGCAGATCTGTACGTGACGGGGGATGTCGGCACGCTGCTCCGATACAACGGCAACAGCTGGAGCACGATTCCCACCGGCATCAGCGACCTGCTCTGGTCGATTTCGGCAGCGCCCGATGCGAGCGGCGCCGCGTTTGCCGTCGGCTACAACAGCACCATCGTGGCCGGTACCAACGGCGCACCGCTGCGGGCCAGCGTGCTCGGTGGCGCCCCGCGCCTCGAGCCCGGTCGCGGCGCCACCCTGCGTCGCGGTCCGCTCCCCGCACAGGAGGCACGAGCGCGGCGCGGCAAGCGGTGATGCGGCCGGCGCGGATGCGATTCGCGCACACGCGGGACCAGCCGATGCGCTGATGGTGACGATGGTGCCGGGGATGTGACGGTCTGTGATGAACAGGCGTCCTGATCCGTGCCGCTGCCGTGCATGAGTCGTCCAACGAGTGAACCGGATGACTCGGAGCAGCGTGCAGTTGTCGGCAGGACCGACGGCGAGGAGCGCGCAGGCTCCTTCACTGCCGACGCATCATTGCCATGTCCGTCTCCACGTCACGCCCACGGCCGCTGCGCGCTGCGCTGCACGCGACCGCTCTGCTCGTCTTCGCCACGCTGGCCGCCTGCGCCGGCGGTACCGACTCGGTGGTCGGCCCGCGGCCGGGCACCGGCGGCAATGGGGGCAACGGCGGCACCACCTCCGGCGCCCCGGCTCGCCTCGACGTCTCCACGTCCACCGTGAACTTCGCGTCGGTCGGCGCGTCGGAGAGCATCACGGCGACGGTGCGTGACGCGAACGGCAATCCGGTGAGTGGGTCAGCGGTGACGTGGACCAGCGCCGACATCACCATCGCCGATGTGGCCGGCGTCGGGACGACCGCGATGATCACCGCCCGCGCGCCCGGACGCACCACGGTGCGCGCCCAGGTTGGCGCCTTCGTGCAGGAGATCGCCGTCAACGTACTGGCCATCCGCACGCTCTCCATCACGCCGACGGCCGCCACGCTGCGGGCCGGGGATCAGCTCACCTTCACCACCTCGCTCGACGCCGATCAGGGCGCCCTCGTCGACCTGCGCTGGCTCAGCGAGAACACTGCGGCGGCCACCGTGTCGGCCCAGGGCGTGCTCACCGCGCTTTCGCCGGGCGTGACGGTCGTGCGGGTGAACGCGGTGGGGGATCCGCGCGTCGCGGCCACCGCCCAGGTGCTCGTCTCCCCGGCGCGTCACGTCGCCATCGTGGCGCCACCGGCTACCCTCTGGGTGGGTGATCAGCAGCGACTGGCCGCCATCATCGATGTCGACAGCACGCAGTCGCGCGCCGTCACCTGGAGCAGCGACAACCTGGCCGTGGCGTCGGTCAATGCGGCTGGCGACCTCGCCGCCGTTGGCGTCGGCACCACCACCATCCGCGTCACCTCGGTGGCCGACCCGCGCGTGCGCGATTCCGCCACCGTGCGGGTGCAGCCTGCGCGCACCGTGACCGTGTCGCCGGCCACCGCATCGCTCGGCGCCGGTGAAACGCGCAGCTTCGCCGCCCAGGTCACCATCGAGGCCGGCCTCAGCACCGCCGTCACCTGGCGCTCCAGCAATTCCGCCGTGGCGATGGTGGCCGCCAACGGCATGGTCACCGGCGTCGGGCAGGGCACGGCGACCATCACGGCCATCGCCCAGGCCGACACGCTGCGCCGCGGCACGGCCACGGTCACGATCGTGCCCATCGTGCGCGATCTCGACCTCACGCCCCCCGCCGCTACGCTCTTCCTTGGTCATACCCGCCAACTGGTGGCCACCGTCAGCGCCGACAACGGCGCCTCCACGGCCACCCTCTGGCGCTCCAGCAACACGGCCATCGCGGCCGTGGACAGCAAAGGCGTGGTGACGGGCACCGGGGTGGGGACGGCCGTCGTCACGGCGCTCTCGGCCACCGACACAACCAAGCGGGCCAACTCCATCATCACGGTGCGTGACGCGCCGGTGGTCACGGTGAATCCGGCCACGATGGCCCTCGCGCTCAATCAGGCACGCCAGTTGGCGGCCACCGTGCAGGCCGACCCGGGCGTAAGTACTGCCGTCACCTGGCGGACGCTGAACCCCGCCATCGCGACGGTCAACGCCACGGGGCTCGTGGTCGCGACCGGCTTCGGTACCACCCTGGTGACCGCGATCTCGGTGGCCGACACCACACGGCGCGCCAGCGCCACCGTGACGGTGGTGCCCAGCATCAGCAGCATCTCGGTGTCGCCCTCGTCGGTGACCGTGTCCACGGGTGGCGCCACGCAGCTCGCCGTCATCATTTCCGGCGACCTGGGGGCGCCGACCGGCGTGCTCTGGCGCACGAGCGCCCCCTCGGTGGCCACGGTCTCCGCGAGTGGCCTCGTCAACGGCGTGAGTGCCGGCACCGCCATCATCACGGCGCTGGCAGCCGGTGACACCACACGGCAGGCCACCGCCACCATCACCGTCGCCAACGGGGTGAACATCAGCCTCAGTCCGGCCAGCGCGTCGCTCGCGCTCAACGAGCAGCGCCCGTTCACGGCCACGGTGCAGGCCGGCGCCGGACAGAGCCAGGCGGTGCTCTGGCGCACCAGTGCCCCCACCGTGGCCGCCGTCACGGGCGACGGCCTGGTCACCGCGGTCGGCTTCGGCTCGGCGCAGATCACGGCGGTGTCGATCGCCGATACCACCCGACAGGCGTCGGCGGTGGTGACCGTGGTACCGCAGGTGCAGTCAGTGAGCGTCATGCCGTCGTCGGCTACGCTCAGCGCGGGGCAGTCGGTGCAGCTCTCGCCGAGTGTCGTGGCGCAGGGCAACCTGTCGACGGCGGTGACGTACCGCAGCAGCAATCCGGCCGTGGCCAGCGTGAGCTTCGCCGGCCTCGTGTCGGCCATGGGCAACGGCAGCGCGACCATCACGGTGCTCGCGAACGCCGATACCACCCGCCAGGCGACGGCGGCCATCACGGTCGCGTCCACCACGCCGCCGCCGCCACCACCCACCACGCGCCTCGCCACGAGCTGGTCCAGCAGCCGCCTTGGCGGTGACCTCTACGAGGACGTCGTCTCGCTGGCCGTCATCGACGCCTCGAATGCGTTCGCCGTGAACTCGCTGGGCGATGTCTTCCGCTTCACGGGGAGCAGCTGGACGCTCACGGCGCGCGGCGCGACGTACGGCACCCAGTTCCTCGCCGTGTCCGCGTCGAGCAGCAGCAACGTGTTCGCGGTCGGCACGAGCGGGCGGATCATCCGCTTCAACGGCGCCTCGTGGAGCAGCATGACCAGCGGCACGAGCGCGACACTCAATGCGGTGTGGGCGGAAAGCGGGGCGGTGGCGTTCGCCGTGGGCAGCAACGGCACGGCCTTGCGCTTCAATGGCACGTTGTGGGCCGCCACCAGCACCGGCAGCAACCAGCCGCTCAGGGGCGTGTGGTCGGTGGGTGGCACCGCCTGGGCCGTCGGCGCCAGCGGCGCGATTCTACGCTTCAACGGCTCCACGTGGGCCCCCGATGCCACGCCCACCAGCCAGGAACTCAACAGCGTGACGGGCACGAGCACCAGCAATGTGGTGGCGGTGGGCAACTTCGGGACCGTGCTGCGCTTCGATGGCACCAGCTGGACGGTGATCGGCAGCGGGACGACGGCCAACTTCTACAGTGTGGCTGGCAACGCCGCCAACGGCGGTCGCATGCACCTGGCCAGTGATGTCGGCCTCTCGCAGTTGAACGGCACCACGCTGTCGGTCACCTCCACGCCGTATGCACCGCGATTCTTCGCGGCGGCCGTGGATGAGAGCGGCAACCCCTGGGCGGCGGGCCAGCGCGGTTCGGTGCTGCGCAGCGCGTCGGGGAGCTGGACCACGCTCAACGTGGCCCCCGATCTCATCGATGCGTGGACCACCTCGACCACGAACGCCTGGGCCGTGGGCGAGTTCGGCTTCGTGTATCGCTGGAATGGCAGCGGCTGGACACGCCAGTCGACGCCGACCACCGCCACCCTCACCACGGTGTGGGGCAGCAGCCCTTCCGAGGCGTTCGCAGGCGGCGACAACGGCACGATGCTGCGCTGGAACGGCAGCAGCTGGGCCAGCATGGCCTTCCCGGGCACCGGTAACGTGTACGGCATCTGGGGCACGAGCGGCAGCAACGTGTACGCGGTCACGTCGGCCGGACAGGTGCTGCGCTTCAACGGGTCGAGCTGGAGTATCGTGAGCACGACCGGCTCCGCACTCTGGACCGTGCACGGCTCGGCAGCTGACGAAATCTTCGTCGCCGGCCAGGGCGGCCAGGCGCTGCGCTTCAACGGCACGGCGTGGAGCGCGGTGAGCGTGCCCACACCGGGCACGGTGGCGGGCATCTTCGCCACCGGCAGCGGGGCGATGGCCGTGGGCGCAAATGTCGCCGGTACCGCCGGCATCACGTTCGGCTACAACGGCACCAGCTGGAACAGCCAGAACCCCGGCACGTCGCGTGTGCTCACGTCCATCTGGGGGCCGCACGCCACTGATGTGTACGCGACGGGCGAGCAGGGGACGATCCTGCACTTCAACGGCACCACGTGGAGCACCATGGCGAGCGGTACGACCGACCTGCTCTGGAGCGTCACCGGCGCCCCGAGCGGCACCGGTGGCGCCTTCGCGGTGGGTTTCAACAGCACGGTGGCCACGGGGAGCTCGGGTGCAGGGCTCATGGCGGCGGCGCTGGTGCGTCGTGATGCGGGCCGCCTGGCGGCGCTGAATCCGGCGGCCGGTGCGACGCTCATTCGCGGGCCGCTGCCGAATGGGCCGGCGCGGTGGATGCGGAAGGGACGGAGATAGACGGCGCGAGCTGAACAGCGCGGCAGTGGGGGAGCTCTGCGGTCATCACCAACCGCGGCACGCTGCTCTTCGACAGTGGCACAGACAGCACCACGCCTGACCCTCCGCGCTCACCCGTGGTCCCCCAAAGCCCCGACAAGGCCCCCCCAGAGTCGGGGCCTCGTGAATTCCGCCACGTAACCAGCGCCCTCCAGCTAGCGCTGCGCAGCTCGCGCTGTTTGGCTCGCGCTGTCTACCTCGCGCTGTCTACCTCGCGCTGTCTACCTCGCGCTGTCCAGCTCGCGCTGTCTAGCTCCCGCTGTCCAGGGAAACTCTGCACAGGTGTGCAGTGTGAGGACTGTGGATAATCTCGCGGTGCAGTTCACGAATCTAGGCGCGCCGAGCGCGCCGCCGTCGTGGTTGGCGGCCCCGCACGGGGCGTATCGGGCCCGAGCGGGGCCCCCGTCGGCATTCGCGCCGACACGACGTGCCCGCCGGGAGCAAGCGTTTCCGCGCCAGGAACAGG
>JBEILM010000014.1:0-56333 GCA_040379205.1 Gemmatimonas sp. | reverse complement strand
GCGAGGTCGGGATCACCGGCGAGTCGGCGGACGACGGCATCGACATGCGGGGCATGCTGATTCCACAGCAGCCGCATGGCCCGCTCGTCACCCTCGATCGCCCGGCGGACGATGGCGGCATCAGTTTCCATGGGTTCCATCGAATGTGTCACCAGCGCGCCCGATTCGGTTGCCTCGGGTCGTATCCGTCCGTCCGGGGTATTGACGGGCACTCGGACCCGGCTTAGATGCTTTGGCAGGGGGAACGGGCCCGACAAATCCGGGCACCGCTTACGCTCCTTTCCCACCCCTACGGACGGCTGCCCCTGGTGTTACTGCTCACCGCGCTTGCCTTTGCCGTCGCCGACGTCACACTCGTCGCGCGCCCGGCATTCGGCGGACTCCCCGAACGGGCGCCCGCAGCGGTCGGCATGTCCGCCGAACGGCTGTCCACCATCGATCGGGTGGTGCAGCGCGGCGTGGACGCCGGTGGCTTTCCCGGGGCCTCGGTGGTGGTTGGCCGCAAGGGCTTCGCTGTCTGGTCCAAGGGCTTCGGCACACTCGACTGGACGCGGCGCACGCGGGTCACCTCCCAAGAGAGCCTGTACGACCTGGCGTCGCTCACCAAGGTGGTGGCCACCACCGCGGCCATCATGGTGCTCTTCGACCGGGGCCAGATCGACCTGCAGGCCCCAGTGTCCCGCTACCTCCCGGAGTTCGCCGGCGGCCTCAAGGACAAGGTCACCGTGCAGCACCTGCTCACGCACCGCGCCGGCCTTCCCGCCGGCCGCGAGCTGTGGCGCATTGCCGACTCTCCGGCTGCCGCCCGCGCCGCCGTCCTGGCGTCGCCGGTGCAGTGCACGCCGGGGGCCTGCTACGAGTACTCCGACCTCGGCGCCGACCTGCTCGGGTTCGTGGCCGAGGCCATCAGCGGTCAGTCGCTCGACGCGTTCCTGCAGCGGCAGGTGTTCGACAAGCTCGGCATGACCGATACCCGCTTCCGCCTGTCGGAGGCCGACGCGGCCCGGACCGCGCCCACCGAGATCGCCCCGCCGCGCGGCTATCCGTTGCGTGGCGAGGTGCACGATGAAAACGCCTACGCCCTCGGCGGCGTGGCGGGGCACGCGGGGCTGTTCAGCACGGCCGGCGACCTGTCGGTGTTCGCCCAGATGCTCCTCGACGGGGGTGAGTCGCGCGGCGTACGGGTGATCGCCGATTCCACCGTCGCGCTCTTTACCCGACGCACCGCTGGCCATCGCGCCCTGGGGTGGGACACCTGCGACGGCGGAGCCGGCTGCGGCCAGTTCATGTCCGCGCGGGCCTACGGACACACCGGCTTCACCGGCACCTCGCTCTGGATCGATCCCGACCGGCAGATGTTCGTCATTCTGCTCACCAACCGGGTCCACGCCGCCAAGGCGCGTCGGCCGTCCAAGGTCATCGCCGATGTGCGCAACGACCTGGCCGATGCGGCCGTGCTGGCGGTGATGGACGATCCGGACGGGGTCCGGGCCATGCCGGTGAGCTTCCGCGCCGATCTGGCGACGGACTGGAACCGCCCCGTGTCGCGTGCCTCGAGTGCGGCGGCGCGCCGGCGGGCGGCCGCGGCCAGACGAGCGGTCGCTGCCAAGAAGGCCGCCGCCGCGAAAGCCACGGCCGGCAAGACCGGCAAGTCCGCCGCGAAGAAGACAAGCACCAAGGCGTCGTCGGCCAAGACGTCCGCCACGACCAAGAAGGCGTCGGTAGTCAAGAAGCCAACGACGAGAAAGAAGGCGTCCGCCACCAGGAAGGCGATGGCCAAGCAGTCCAGCGCCGCCAGCAAGTCCACGACCGCCAAGAAAGCCGGAAACGGGTAAGCCGCGGACGAGGCTGGGCGCCAGCCGTAGGCACGGCGAAAAAAGGTGAGTATTATTGTCGCTATGAGCGAACAGGCGGACATGCAGCGTGCCGAACCGGACACGACGACCGGCGGCACGCTGGAGACCAGCGAGGCCCCCCTCAGTGAAGGCACGAACGGCGTCGTGTCCTCCGATCAGGCCAAACTCGTCCTGCGTCGAGTGAAGGACCCGGAGCTGAACCTCAACATCGTCGACCTGGGGCTCATCTACGACGTGCAGGTGGACGGCACGTCGGTGCGCGTGGACATGAGCCTCACCTCGCCCGGATGCCCGTCCGGCCCCGAGATCATGGGCGAGGCCGAACAGCAGCTCCGCACGCTGCCCGGCGTGACCGACGTCGTGATGAACCTCGTCTGGTCGCCACCCTGGACGCCCGAGCGCATCGAGCCGCGCGTGCGCGCCTACATGGGCTTCTAGTGTACTGAGTCAGAAGTTCGCTTCAATAGAAATGGCAGGGTATGCGTATCTCCAGCAACTTGGAGACGCCATGCCCTCTGCGAAGCTACCCCCGGTGGTCTTGACTGACGAGGAGCGTGCGACGCTGCAGCAATGGACGCGGCGGCGGCGCACGGCGCAGGCGACCGCCATGCGAGCCCGCATCATTCTCGCGGCAAGCACCGGCGCGACCAACACGGCCATCGCCGCCAAGCTCGGGGTCGTGATCCCAACCGTCGGCAAATGCCGTCGCCGATTTCTGCGGCAGCGGCTGGCCGGCTTGTTGGATGAGCCGCGCGTCGGTGCGCCGCGCACGATCTCGGATACGGACATTGAGGCGGCGATTCGCACAACGCTCGAGTCCAAGCCGAAAGATGCGACGCACTGGAGCACGCGATCCCTCGCGAGAAAGCTGGGCTTGAGCCAAAGCACCGTGAGTCGGATGTGGCGCGCGTTCGGGTTGCAACCGCATCGCGTCGAAACATTCAAGCTGTCGACGGATCCGCAATTCATCGAGAAGGTGCGGGACATCGTGGCTTTGTATCTTGATCCGCCGGATCGGGCGTTGGTGCTATGTGTCGACGAGAAATCGCAGATTCATGCGCTGGATCGGACCCAGCCGCTGCTGCCGATGCGACCAGGGCAGGTAGAGCGCCGCACGCGCGACTACGTCCGGCGCGGTACCGTGTCCCTGTTCGCCGCACTCGATGCGAAAGGCGGTGAAGTCATCGGGCGCTGTGAAGCGCGCCATCGGAGCCAGGAGTTTCGACGCTTTCTCGATCAGATCGACCGGAGCGTGCCCGCGGATCTCGACGTACATCTGATTCTCGATAACTACGGCACCCACAAGACCGCGACCATCCGGCGCTGGCTCGCCAAACGCCCGCGCTACCACGTGCACTTCACGCCCACCAGCGCGTCGTGGCTGAACATGGTCGAGCGGTGGTTTGGCGAGCTGACGCGCAAGCAACTCCAGCGCAGTACGCATCGGAGTACGGACGCGCTGGAAACCGCGATCTTAGGCTACCTCGCGCACACGAACAAGAATCCGAAGCCCTTCGTGTGGACCAAGACTGCCGACGAAATCCTCGAGAGCGTCAAGCGCTTTTGTCAGCGAACTTCGGACTCAGGACACTAGCGTGCGATGAACGCACCCCCCGGGAGAAGCCGTTGACGGACACGATCCGACACTGTCCGAGGGTGCTGGCTCAGAACCTTTGGCGCCCTCGTGGAACAAGAATACCGAGTGTGCACAGGGAGAGTTGCTCCATTTCGTCTCCAAGTCCAGCGGCAGAGGTTGCTAGATCAGCATTCGGTGAGCAGCTCGCGCCTTCGCTACCGGCAGGAGTAACATCACGCACGCCATCATCGCTGATACCAGGCTGATCAGCTTCCCGCGCGCATACGCACTTGACTCAAAGCTGAGGTGCACAGTCTTCGCGCCTGGCGGTAAATCGACGCCGAGGAGCGAGTGATCTGTGCGTCGCACCACGCCCGGCTTACCGTCAATTTCTGCGCGCCAGTCGGGGTACCAGTTCTCGGATACTATTAGCTGGCTCGTCGTGGTCTCTGCGCCGCGCAATTGGATGGTCATTGCGCCAGGCTGCCAATCGGTGACGTCCGCTGTGACTTGCGAGACGGGGAATGGTGGCGTCGCGACCGGCGACGACGACGTAGAAGTATCAGGCAGTAGGGCCACCTGACGCACGGGAAATCTGAGGTCAGCGAGAGTTGGCGGGACCTGCGCTTCGGGAAGCTTTGCGGCGACCGCGGCGACACGTGCGTAAGCCGGAATGGAGTCGCGCTCATAGAGAACACCCGGTGTGCCAAACGTCGTCGTGATCGGGCCGACGACCACGTGGTAACCGGGAATCGGTTGCGGAGCGGGCGAGATCAGAAATCGGATGGATAGGAGATCAAGCAGGTTCGGGGAGAGAAGGTTGCGGTACCCACCGTTCGCGCCAGTCAACTCGTTGTATCGCTGGAGCTCGAAACCGTGATAGCCGAGCGCCACCGGGACGCGATACGCCATCAAGATCGACTTGCGATAGCTCTCTCCAAGATCCAACACGCGATACGGAGACCGCACGTTTCGCAAGTGCGTAGTGATTGCGTCGTCGGTAAACAGCGTGCTCGCTCGTGCGGAGAAGTTGTAAAACTTCTGATCGACGCTCCACAGGTCGGTCGCTGTGACGAAAAGCAGCGCTGCCGTAGCGATCCAAGGCTTCAAACGACCCGCTGCCGCAGCCCACAAGACGGCCCCGCCAAGTATTATGAAAATCAGGAGCCGACCCGCGCCCGCCTGAAGGCTCGCGGCGTTGCCTGCGGCCGTCTCCAAGCGCTCTGGAATAGCGAGTGCTTCTGTCAGGACTTGAAGCCCGCCCACTGTGCCGAGTAGCGCGAACGCGGCCGCGCCGCCAATCAGGAGGAGCACGGTGCGCATTGGCACGGCACGCGTGAGCACGCGATCCAAGCCGATACCCGCAAGCACGCACAAGGCAAAGGCGGCGAGGAAAAACACCATACCCATGGCGCGCACCTTCTTGAGAAGCGGAAGAACTTCAAAGAAGGGCCGATACAATGGCGTGTGCCCGGCAAACGAGAACATCAGAAACAGCGCGAATGTCGCGCCGAATGCCAGCACGATTCGTCGGCGCGCAGAGTCGCCGAGCGAGAGTGCCGCCAATGCCAGCGGCAGGAATCCCATGTACTCGGTGTGTAGCTTTACTCCATTGCGGCCCCAGTAGTGTTCAAGGACGCCGTTGAACTCTGGCAGTAGCAACGTGAACAACTCTTCCGGCGGGAACGCATAGCTGGTCGCAAACTCCCAGCCAGTATCACGCCCTCCCTCGGCTCGCGGAGAGAACGGGATGTACTCGAAAAATGGAAGGAGTTGCAGCCCAGCAATTCCAGCCCCGACGATGACGGCCACCGTCGCAATGCCAAGCATCTTCCACGGCACAAGGGTCGCCGGGCGCTCGTCGTCCCAGAACACCAGAAAGAGTGTCCAGAATCCAAGCGCGATGAACAGAAAGTAGGCCATGTGGAAGTGGCCGAGGATAATGAGAGCTACCTCGAACGCGAACACACCAAACGCCCAAAGGTGCGCCCGACGGATGGCGTTTAGCAGAGTCCAAAACGCAAGCGGCGCAAGCGCCGAGACAAAAAGCTTACCGTCATGACCCGGGCTCATTTGCGAGGCGACGATGCCCGATAGCTCGTAGGCGACACCGGCGAACACCGACGAGCCCCACGTGAGGCCAAGCGCTCGGCAAAGCCGGTACGAAAACCAGCCGGCGAGCACAAAATGGGCCGCCATGCCCCAGGTGATCGCCAGGTCAACGGGCATGATCCAACGCAGCCACGCTGTTGGATAGAAGATGTCGCCGTGCATCGCGCCGATATACGGTAATCCCCCGAACAGGTAGGGATTCCACTGCGGAATAGACCCGGAGCTGAGAAATGTTTGCGCGCCAAAGAGGCGGAATGAGTACCCCGCGATGAACATGTCAGAGTTCGTGCCGCCGAAAAGGATCTGCCCTCTCAGGAGGGGCCATAGCAGCAGAAGCGCCGCCAGCGCGCAGAGCAGCAGCGCCGACAGGTGCGGCGCGCGCGCAACTGTAGGATGCACGGACGCAGATGGGACTTCTCGCGACGATCGCGGCATGTTCATTGGGCGAAGGTTGCAGCAACTGCGGTAGACAGACCGAGCACGTTTATCAATGACGGGCTAGTACGCGATACCGAAATCAATCGCAGTCCTCGAAAAACTCGCCAACACGTGGCCAGCGATGTAGATAGGCGGCGACAAGAGATTGGGACGGAGGTGTATAGTAGCTTAGGCCATTACGGCCCGTGCCTAGGTCAAAGCAAGAATAAGGCAGCGGTCCGGTCGGTGCGCTATCATAACGGCTCTCAGTGTCAGCTCCAAAGGTCAATCCGCAGCTTGTAGGAACGCTAGAGTACGTGTCGCGCACCTCGCTAGCAACCGGCCGGTGCATGGAGTCCGTCGCAGGGACGTCTAGCTCGAAGGGCACACGCCAGTGCTCGGCGCAGCGGAGAGGCCGGATTCTATGTCTCCACGCGCATATCCCTTCCAACCAAGGTTGGTGACCTTTGCTGCTAAGAACGATTCTGCACGGCTAAGCGGGTCTGCCTCTTTCGGCGTCGCTCCAATCCGAGCATGGCCGGTACGATAAGGCGCACCCACAGTCTGGCCGCGATAGTTCCGACCGCCGTCGTCAGCGCGATCGCGCCGAACATCGTCTTGGTGCTCGTTCCCACGCTGAGCGAAATTAGGCTCGCCAGCGCTGAGAGGGTGATAATCACGATCATCGGCGCGCGATCGAGCACAGCGCGCAGCACGAGGCATACGTTGAGCCGCCCCCGCGCGGGCCGTTTCTCGAGGGCGGCCTCGATGAGCAGAATGCCCTGATGCACCGCGAGGCCCAGCACGAGAATCACTCCCACAGCTGCCTCGCGCGTGAACGCATCGGCCACCTAGTGTGCTGAGCCAGAAGTTCGTTGACAGAACCGCTTGACGCTGTCGAGGATCTCGTCGGCCGTCTTCGTCCAGACGAACGGCTTCGGATCCTTGTTGGTGTGCGCGATGTAGGCCATGATCGCGTCTTCCAGCGCGTCGGAGCTGCGATGCGCGCCGCGCTTGAGCTGCTTCCGCGTCAGCTCCCCGAACCAGCGTTCCACCATGTTGATCCATGACGCGCTGGTTGGGGTGAAATGCACGTGGAAGCGAGGACGCTTGGCCAGCCACCGCCGAATGGTCGCGGTCTTGTGGGTGCCGTAGTTGTCGAGGATCAGATGCACGTCGAGATCTGCAGGGACACGGCGGTCGATCTGATCGAGGAACTTACGGAACTCTTGGGACCGATGGCGCGCTTCACAGCGCCCGATGATCTCGCCGGTCTTCGCATCCAAGGCCGCGAAGAGGGACACCGTGCCATGGCGCACGTAATCGTGTGTGCGCCGCTCGACCTGGCCCGGCTTCATCGGCAGCAGCGGCTGCGTCCGGTCCAGCGCTTGGATCTGCGACTTCTCATCGACGCACAACACGAGCGCGCGGTCGGGTGGGTCGAGGTACAAGCCGACAATGTCGCGCACCTTCTCGATGAACTGCGGATCGGTCGACAGCTTGAAGGTCTCGACCCGATGCGGCTGTAGTCCGAAGGCCCGCCACATGCGACTGACCGTGCTCTGGCTCAAGCCGAGCTTCCGCGCCAGCGAGCGCGTGCTCCAGTGCGTCGCATCCTTCGGCCGCGATTCGAGCGTGGTGCGAATCGCCGTCTCGACCTCGGCATCCGAAATCCTTCGCGGCGCGCCAACGCGCGGCTCATCCAACAGCCCGGCGATCCGCTGACGGAGAAAGCGCCGGCGCCACTTGCCCACGGTGGGAATCACGACGCCCAGCCTCTCGGCAATCGCCGTGTTGGTCGCGCCGGTGCTGGCCGCCAAGACGATGCGGGCCCGCAACGCCATCGCTTGCGCGGTGCGCCGCCGGCGCGTCCACTCGTGCAACGTCGCACGCTCGTCGTCACTCAGGATCACCGGGGGCAGCTTCGCAGAAGGCATCGCATCTCCAAGTTACTGGAGATACGCACCGCCGGCAGTATTCGTTGCTGCGAACTTCTGACTCACCACACTAGTTGCACCCACACCGGGCCGGTTGATCACCGGCCCGGTGTCGCGTTCAGGCCGCCCGGACGGCAGTGCGCGGAGCGGCGCGCAAGGCGGCACGCTGTGCCCGCTCGGCGCGCGCCAGGCGCACCAGCGTGAGCGCTACGGGCACCAGCAGCGCGGCACCACCCCAGAGGGCGAAGTCGGCGACGTTCGCCACCATCGTGAGGTCGGACGACAGGCGGATGCCGATGAAGTCCGCCACGCCCGGGGGGCCGGCCATCATGCTCGCCAGATTGCCGATGGCGCCGCCCGAGACGAGCCCAAGCGCCGGCACGGCACGGCGGTCGAACGCCGCCATCGGGCCGACCACCGACATCACCAGGCCGATGGCCAGCACCGTCATCACCGCGCTCAGCTGCCACGTAAGCGCCCCCACCATCGATCCGCCCACGGAGCCGGTGTTCCACACGAGCATCAGCGCCAGGCGGTCGGCCAACTCCACGTAGCCCGTGCTGCCCAAGGCACGCACCGCCACTTCCTTGGTCGCCAGATCGAACGCGCAGGCCGCGGCAGCAAATGCCGCGAATCGGCGATGGGTCTCGTCGCGGAGCGACAACGCGCGGAGTACCGACGGCAGCTCGAATCGCATGAGTCTGGGGGCCAAGGATGGTGAGGGATCTCGCTCACCTTCCGTTCCTGCACCGCCCATGCCGAACTCGGCCTGTTTGTCCCAGCGACCGGCTGGGCCCGCCAGCTGCCGCTCAACAAACGCAAGTCATTTTCTGTCAATATCATACGCGGGATGCCCCATGCTCAGCCCCGGGGTACCCGGGCCGAACGGTGGGACGGCGCGCCTAGGCATCTGTGGTGGTGAGACATCGCCGTTGCGCCAACGCAACGCTCCAGCTCACCAATCGTGCGTGTACCGCGTCGTTCGAGCGCGCGGCGCCGCCGACTGCCGCTGGGCTCAGCCTGGCTTGTACGGCGAGTCGGCCGCCGCGTAGCGCGCGAGCGCCTTGACGAAGTCCGGGCCCAGCACCTCGCGCTGCCAGGCGCGGAGTTCGGGGATGGTCTCGAGCTCCTCGACGTGGCGCGGCTTGCGACGGACGACGGCCTCCATGCGATCCCGCGAGCAGAGCACGCCCGGATCGAGATCGAGATCGGCGGCGACCGCATCGCGCACCGTCTTGAGACGCGCCACCCGCTCGTCGAAATCGGCCTCGCGGTCCCAGCGAGCCGACTTCGGGAAGCGCGGCAGCTCGCTGTCCGGCACGGCGTTGCCGCGCGCGATGGCCTGGAGCGCCTCTTGCGCCCGCGCCTCGTGCATGCCGCGCGGGAACCCCTTCACGGCGAACAGCGCCTCGCGTGTGGTGGGCGCCAGGCGCGCGAGGTCGAGCAGCGTTTCGTTGCCAGCCACGCGGAACGTTGCGCGATCGAGTTCGGCAGCGATCGAGTCGCGCCACTTCACCAGCTCGCGCAGTCGACCGAGCTCACGCCGCGTGAGGTCGCGCGCGCCCTTGAGGCGCAGAAAGGCCCCCTCGGCGGCGTCGGCATCCCACCGCGTGCCTTCGGCACGCTGGAACTCCTCCTTCGCCCAGTGCCAGCGCCCCTTGCGCTCGAGTTGCTCGTGCAACCGGTCGCGCAGACCAAGCAGGTGGCGCGTGTCCTGCGCCGCGTAGTCGAGCATGTCTGCGGTGAGCGGGCGCATGCTCCAGTCGGCGCGCTGATGCTTCTTGTCGAGCTTCACGCCGAAGAACTGCTCGAGCAGCGCCGCGAGTCCGAAGGCGCGAATGCCGAGCAACTGGGCGGCCACACGCGTGTCGAACAGGTTGCGCACCTGCCAACCGTAGTCCTGATGCAGCAACCGCAGATCGTAGTCGGCGTCGTGCAGCACCACCTCGACCTGCGGATCCTCGATCAGGGCGCCCAGCCGCTTCGGTGTGCCGATGGGGAGCGGATCGATGACCGCTTCGTGCTGCGCCGTCGAGAGCTGCAGCAGGTAGATGCGATCGACGAAGCGGTGAAAGCTGGCGCCTTCGGTATCGAGGGCCAGCGTTCGCACACTCACGAGGCTTGACAGGAATCGATCCACGGCATCGGCCGTGTCGAGATAGAGTGGTGCGGGCGCGGGCAATGGCATGGCTGAACGAAAGGTATATCGGGTGGGGTCGCCGAGGGCACCCGCAATCGCCCGCCGCGCGCTAGTTTCGACGCATGTCTTCCGATGCCGAACGGCAGCGCCCGACCCCCCTGCCCCCCGTCCGTCGGGGTTGGCGCACCGCGGACGTGGTCCGCATGGCGTTTGCGGTCCTTGCCGTCTGGTTCGGACTGCAGCTCCTCTGGTCGGTCAGGTCGCTGGCGTTCCTGGTGTTCCTCGCCACGCTGTTCGGCCTCGCCGTCGGCAGTGGCGTGGACGCCCTCTCCCGCTATCGCATCCGGGCCGGCATCGCATCGGCGGTCATCGTGCTCGGCACGCTGGCGGTGATCGGCGGGGTGCTGGCCTGGACCGCCCCGACACTCGTGCGGGAAGGCAAGGTGTTGAAGAAGGAGGTGCCGGCGGCGATCTCCGAGCTGGAGACGTGGCTGGACAGCCGAGGTAATGGCTTCGTCGGCACCCTGCTGTCACTGGCGGCCGCCCCGGCCGCTCCGGCCGCCCCGGGCGCCGACGCGGCCGCACAAGTGGAGGAGCGTCCCACGGCGGCGCTCAAGCGGAAGCTGAGTGAGGGGATCGGCAACGCCACCACGGTGCTGTTCTCCTTTCTGTCGAATACACTGGCGGCGGTCACGGGCTTCGTGCTGCTGGTCTTTCTCGCCACGTACATCGGCGCCGAGCCGGAGGTGTACCGCGGGTGGATCCTGGCCGCGGTGCCGGCGACGTCGCGGGCCCAGGTCCGCATCGTGCTGTCGGAGATGGCGAAAGTGCTGCGCAAGTGGCTCGTGACGCAGCTCATCGCCATGGTGGTCATCGGCGTCGTGAGCATGATCGTGCTGCTTGTCCTCGACGTGAAGGCCGCCTTCGCGCTGGCCTTCATCGCCGGCCTCATGGAGTTCATCCCCACGGTTGGCCCGATTCTCAGTGCGGTACCGGCGGTGCTCATGGGGTTCGTGGACTCCCCCGAGAAGGCGCTGGCGGTCGTCATCGCCTACTGGGGGATCCAGTTCATCGAGAACAACCTGCTCATCCCGTATCTGATGCGGGGCGAGATGGACCTGCCGCCGGCCATCACCCTCGTGGCGCAGACGCTGATGACGCTCGTCTTCGGCTTCCTTGGCCTCTTGGTGGCGGTGCCGCTCACGGCGGCCATCCTGGTGCCGCTGCGCATGGTGGCGGAGCGGGAGAACGCCCTCGAGAAGGCGCTGCTGCGCGCCGGGCGTCAACCCGAAAACCTGATGGAGGGACAGGGGCGCCCCGATGAGGTGATGAGCGCGGCCGACGCCGGACCGGTCGCATGATCGCCCAGCTCCCCGGGTTCCAGATGGGATTCGACGATCAGGGCGAGGGCCTGCCGATCGTCTTCCTGCATGGCTTCCCGCACGACCGCACGCTTTGGGCCGCCCAACGCGTGGCGCTCGCGCCGCACGCCCGCTGCATCGTGCCGGACCTGCGGGGGTTCGGGCATTCGTCCACGCACGGGCCGTTCTCGATGGATCAGTACGCCGACGACGTGGTAGCCCTGCTGGATTGGCTGGGGATCGGCTCGGCGGTCGTCTGCGGACTCTCCATGGGCGGGTACGTGGCCATGGCGCTCTGGCGGCGGCACCCCGACCGGGTCCGCGCCTTCGTGTTCTGCGATACCCGCGCCGACGGCGACAGCGAGGAGGGGCAGCGGCGCCGAGACGAACTGGCGGCGCTCGTCAAGCGCGATGGCGCCCGGGCCATCGCCGACACGCAGCTGACTGGCATGGTGGGGTCCACCACCCGCGCCCGCCGTCCGGAGGTGATCGCGGGGCTCCGGGCCATGATGGGACGCCAGCCGGCGGCGGGGATCGTCGGTGCCTTGCAGGCCATGCGCGATCGCCCGGACTCACGCGAAACGCTGAGGACGATTAGCATTCCCTCGCTGGTGATCGTGGGGGAAGACGACGTGCTCACTCCGATCAAGGATGCACGGGCGATCGCCGAGGCGCTGCCGTCGGTGGCGCGCGTGCGCCTCGAGATCATCGCCGGCGCAGGGCATGTGCCCTGTCTCGAACGACCTGCGGCGACCACGCACGCCCTTTCCGACTTTCTGTCCACGCTGGCATGACTGCTCCCACGATCTCCAACGCCGAACGTTCACCCGCTGCCCGCATCGGGCAGGTGCTCTTCAAGAATCGCGGGTGGCTGCCGGTACCGTTCCTGGCGGTACCGCTGCTCATGCCTGGGCAGCAGTCGGCGACGACGTGGGTGGCTGGACTGCTGCTGGTGGCCCTGGGCGAACTCGTGCGCACCGCAGGCGTGGCCGCTGCGGGCACGGTCACGCGTCGACGCTCACGCGATGTGCAGCGGCTGGTCACCTACGGCGCCTTCGCCTGGTGCCGGAATCCGCTGTACGTGGGCAATTTCCTCGCCTGGATCGGCTTCACCGTGGTGTCGGGCGTCTTCTGGTTCATCCCGGTGGCGATCGTGATCTTCGCGATCGAGTACACGCTCATCGTGCGCTACGAGGAGGGGGTCCTGGAGTCGATTTTCGGCCAGGAGTACCTCGACTACAAGCAGCGCACACCGCGCTGGTTCGGCCGTCCGCCGGCTGGCTCGACGCACGGGCCGCACGACTGGAAGGAAGCGATCTGGAGCGAGCGGTCGACGGTGCTGCAGTACGTGGTGCTGATCGCGGCGTTCTGGTACAAGGGCACCATCGCCTAGCGCTATCGGCGCGTTGTCATCACGGCCGATGGGGGAAACAGGAAAACGCCGACCGGATCACTCCGGTCGGCGTTTCTCGTTGGCACCTCGGGAGACGCGCCGATCAGCGCGTAGGCCGACCCGGCGGAGTCGGCCCCGCGAAGATCTCCTTGTTCTTGCCAATGAAGCTCTTGAGCTGCACGGGCACATCTTCCTCGGGGAAAATGGCGGTCACGGGGCACTCCGGCTCGCACGCGCCGCAATCGATGCACTCATCCGGGTGGATGTAGAGCTGATCCTCGCCCTCGTAGATGCAGTCGACAGGGCAGACATCCACGCACGACTTGTCCTTGACGGAAATGCAGGCTTCGGTGATGACGTAAGGCATGTGACGAGGTCTCGGGTCTGGGCGACCGGATTTGGATGGGCAGAACGGAGCGAAGTATAGCCTAGCGGCGCCAAGGGGGAAGTTCACCCTGCTTGAGCTCCGGGTTTTCGCGGTACACGGTGAAAGTGCGACCGATGACCTGGATGACCTCGGCCTTCAGCGCCGCCGCCGCCGTGTTGGCGGCGTCTCTGGCCGACAGTTCACCACCCTTGGCCACCTGCGCCTTCACCAGCTCGCGGGTGCGCAGCACGTCGTCGAGGCACTTGAGGACCGCCGGGGTGAGGCCGGCGTGCCCCACGTGCACGAGTACGTCGAGATGGTGTGCTTCGGCGCGCAGCTCCGCGCGCGCCTTCCCGGTCATGCTCATGAATGCCTCGGATCCGGACGCCCTCGGGAGGGCCGGACCGTCAGGGACGGAGGCCGTCGAGGGCAAAAAAGGAAAACGCGTTGATCGGCGGGCCGTCCCACCAGGCGCGCCCGCGGCCCCGCTTCATCACCTGGAAGTGCAGGTGCGGGGTGTTGGGCGGCGCGTTGCCCGTCGTCCCAACGTAGCCGATCACCGATCCCTTGGCGACTCGGTCGCCCACCGACAGGCCGCGTCGGTAGCGCTGGAGATGGGCATAGTAGTACACGAACCGCGCGTCCAGATCGGACGCATAGATCACGATGCCGCCCACCGGCCCCTCGGTGAGTCGGCCGATGACGTGATCGTCGGCGGCCAGGACCGGCGTGGACTTGGGCGCCAGGATGTCGAGCGCCGCGTGCAGGCGACTGTTGCCGCGGCCCGCCGTGAAGTTGTCCTTCAGGACAGCGCGGGTGATCCCCTCGACCGGGACCATGAGCTGCCGCGCCCAGAGCGCGTCGAGGTCGTCGGTGGTGACCGCGGGATCGAGCGGGCCGGCGTGGGCCGGCGTGGGTGCGAGGCGCGTACCGGCGGGCGCGACTTCCGGCACCGGCGGTGGCAGACTGCCAGGGGCCGGGGTGTTGCCCCGCGAGCAGGCCGCGATCAGAAACAAGACAGCAGGCAAGCACCAGCGCGCCAGCAAAGGCGCTCGGCCAACCCGCACTAGCTCTTCACCACCTCGGGACGGAAATACGGCTCCAGGTAACGCAGCAGGTCCTCGACCGAATGCACCGTGCTCTTGAGCGCATCGAGCTCGGTGGCGCGGGGCAGCCGCGCCCCGGCCCGGTCGGCGATGACGAGTACGGCGTCCTCGAGATCGAGGTCGACCAGCCCGTAGACGCGCTGGAGGTCGTCCATGGGATTGACGATGTAATGCGGCTCGACCGCCCCGTGGCGCTCGGCCAGATACCGGTACACCTGGGCGAGCAGGATCTCGGGGAATCGACCCCGAAAGCAGTCACGGAACCGGGAGAGTCCGTCCCGTTCGATAGACGCCCTGTTGATGCGCTGCGCCCGTACGAGGGCCAGCACACCAGCCACCAGAACCGCGACGGCTACTATGACGGTCAGACGCACGGCAGCGCATTCCTCGGCATGAACATGGACAGGAGAGTGACGGCGCGGCCGGGGGACGGTGTCACAGTCCGGATCCGCGCCGCCACACGGGATACAGTACAACGCCACGCCGCGCCGCGAAACGGTCACCGTCCCGGCATAATTCGTCAACGCTTTTGTTGACGTATGCGGGAAACCCGAGTTATACTGTCCCCATGGAGGACGTAGTCGGAGCACTGGGAGGATTTCGGGGAGTCCGGGCCGAGTTGCTGGTGGCGCTCAAGAAGGCGCAGCCAATGACGGCCGGGGAATTGGCGGAGCAGTTCGGTCTGACGGCCAATGCCCTCCGGCGGCACCTGAAAGTCCTTGAGGAAGACGGACTGGTGCGCTACCAGCGCGAGGTTCGCGGGGTCGGCGCGCCGGTGTACGCCTACTCGCTCTCGGCCGCGGGGGAGGCGCTGTTTCCGCGCAGCTACGTGCAGGTGCTGGCCACGGCGCTCGACGCGCTGCGGGCACAGACCGGCGACCGGGCGGTGGAAGCGGTGCTCGACGCGGAGTGGACCCGCCTCGCCGACGAGGCGGGTCCGGTGCTGGCGGCGCTCCCGCTCGAGGAGCGGGTGCCGCTCGTGGCCGAGTTGCTGACGGCCAAGGGGTACATGGCCGAGGTGGAACCGGCGCGCCTCACGTTGCGCATTCATAACTGTGCGATGCGTGAGATCGCAGATCGGTTTCCCGAGGCCTGTGCAGTGGAAGCGAAGTTCGTGGAGCGACTGCTCGGCGTGCCGCTCGTGCGCAATGCGCATCGGCGCGACGGGTGCGGTCGCTGTGAATACGGTGTGTCAGGTCACCTTTCGGCGGTGCAACAGGAGCAGGCATGAGTTCGAGCATCGAGGCGCTCGTCAATCGCGAGTACCAGTACGGCTTCACGACGGACATCGAGGCAGAGACGCTGCCGCCGGGCCTCTCCGAGGACACGGTACGCTTCATTTCGGCCAAGAAGGAGGAGCCGGAGTGGCTTCTCGAGTGGCGCCTGAAGGCGTTCCGCCGCTGGCAGACCATGACGGAGCCGCACTGGGCCAACGTCAGCTATCCGGCCATCGACTATCAGGCGGCGAGCTACTGGAGCGCGCCCAAGTCGGTCAAGCCGCTGGCCTCGCTCGACGAGGTCGACCCGGCCCTGCTGGAGACGTACAAAAAGCTTGGCATCTCGCTGACCGAGCAGAAGCGTCTCGCGGGCGTGGCCGTCGATGCCGTCTTCGACTCGGTGTCGGTGGGAACGACCTACCGCGAGGAACTCGCCAAGCACGGCATCATCTTTATGTCGTTCGGTGAGGCCGTGCGTGAGCATCCGGAGCTGGTGCGCCAGTACCTCGGCTCGGTGGTGCCGTACAGCGACAACTTCTTCGCCGCGCTCAACAGCGCGGTGTTCTCCGACGGCTCGTTCTGCTACATCCCCAAGGGTGTGACGTGCCCGATGGAGCTCTCCACCTATTTCCGCATCAACTCGGCGGGGACGGGCCAGTTCGAGCGCACGCTCATCGTCGCCGACGAGGGCTCGTCCGTAAGCTACCTCGAGGGGTGCACGGCGCCGAAGCGCGACACCAACCAGCTGCACGCGGCGGTGGTGGAGATCGTGGCGCTCGACAACGCCACGGTGAAGTACAGTACGGTGCAGAACTGGTACGCCGGCGACGAGAACGGCCTCGGCGGCATCTACAACTTCGTCACCAAGCGGGCCAAGGCGCTCACCAACGCCAAGGTGTCGTGGACGCAGGTGGAGACCGGGTCGGCGATCACCTGGAAGTACCCCAGCGTCATCCTGCAGGGCGACAACAGCGTCGGCGAGTTCTACTCGGTGGCGGTCGCCAGCAAGAAGCAGCAGGCCGACACGGGCACCAAGATGATCCACATCGGCCGCAACACGAAGAGCACCATCGTGTCGAAGGGCATCAGCGCCATGCAGGGGCAGAACAGCTACCGCGGCAAGGTGCAGATCCTGCCGAAGGCCGAGGGCGCGCGCAACTACACGCAGTGCGACTCGATGCTGGTGGGCAACGCCTGCGGCGCGCACACCTTCCCGTATGTCGAGGTGGGCAACAACAGCGCGACGCTGGAGCACGAGGCCTCGACCTCGAAGATCGGCGAGGACCAGATCTTCTATCTCAAGGCGCGCGGCCTCGACGCCGAGCAGGCCGTCTCGATGATCGTGAGCGGCTTCTGTAAGGAAGTGTTCAAGGAGCTGCCCATGGAGTTCGCGCTCGAAGCGCAGCAGCTGCTTGGCATCACGCTCGAAGGCTCGGTCGGCTGACGCGACCGTCGGCCGCCCCGTTCACTCATCCCGACAACACACCTCCCGGTGGTTTCCCATATGCTGCAGATCCGCGACCTCCACGCTTCCATCGATGGCAAGCCGATTCTCAAGGGCATCACGCTGACCGTGAACGCCGGCGAAGTGCATGCCGTCATGGGCCCCAACGGCTCGGGCAAGAGCACGCTCGCGCAGGTGCTCGCCGGCCATCCCGCCTACGAGATCACCGGCGGTGAGGTGATCTACCAGGGCGAGAATCTCCTGGAGATGGACGCCGAGGTGCGCGCCCAGCACGGCGTGTTCCTGGCCTTCCAGTACCCGGTCGAGATCCCCGGCGTGAGCAATGCGTACTTCCTGCGCGCCGCCTACAACGAGATCCGCAAGTCCAAGGGCCTCGAGGAAGTCGACCCGATGGAGTTCCTCGACCTGGTGGAAGAGAAGCTCAAGCTGGTCGACATGGATGCCTCGATGCTGCAGCGCTCGGTCAACGCGGGCTTCTCGGGTGGCGAGAAGAAGCGCAACGAGATCCTGCAGATGGCGGTGCTGCAGCCCATGCTCTCGATCCTCGACGAGACGGACTCGGGGCTCGACATCGACGCGCTGCGCATCGTGGCCGAGGGCGTGAATGCGCTCAAGCGCCCGGACAACGCCGCGATCGTGGTGACGCATTACCAGCGCCTGCTCAACTACATCGTGCCCGACTACGTGCACGTGCTGGCCGGCGGCCGCATCATCAAGAGCGGTGACAAGTCGCTGGCGCTGGAGCTCGAGGCCCGCGGGTACGACTGGGTGCTGGAGGCGGTGGCGTGAGCGCGGGTCTCCGATTCGCCGAGCAGGCGGTCGCGGCCTCAGTCGCCGATGCGCCCGGCTCGCTCAAGGCGCTGCGCGAGGCGGGGGCCGAGGCGTTCAAGACGCTCGGCTTCCCGACCACGCGCCACGAGGACTGGCACTACACGAGCGTGTCGAGCATCGCGTCCGCCCAGTACGCGCCGGCCATCGAGCGCGGGGTCGGCACGCTCGACGCGGCCGCTCTTGCGCCGTACACCTTCGGCGGCAGCTGGCCGCTGGTGGTGTTCCTCAACGGCCGGTTTGCGCCGGCGCTGTCGCAGCTGGATGCGCTGCCGGCCGGCATCCGGGTGATGGACCTGGCGACGGCATCGGCCCAGGAGCCCGAACTGCTCGGCCGGTTCCTCGGCACGGCCGCGCCGGCGGACCGCGACGGCTTCACGGCGCTCAACGCCGCGTTCGCCGGCGAGGGCACCGTGATCCATGTGGCCAAGGAGATGGTCATCGAGCATCCGGTGCACGTGCTGCACGTGATGGACGCTCACGGGGCGAACCTCATGAGCCATCCCCGGCACGTCATGGTGGTGGAGCGCCACGCCAAAGCGTCGGTGGTGGAGAGCTACGTGGCGCTCGCCGACGTGCCGTACTTCACGAACGCGGTGGTCGAAGCGTTCGTCGAGGACGGGGCGACGCTGAACGTGGTGCGCATCCAGCGCGAGTCGCGCCTGGCGCAGCACATCGGCACGGTCGAGGCCCGCCAGGGGCGCGACAGCCACTTTCTCACGTTCACCTTCCAGACGGGTGCGGCGCTCTCGCGCAGCAACGTGTACACGGTGCTCGGCGGCGAAGGGTGCGGCTGCACGATCAACGGGCTGTACATGCTCGATGGCGAGCAGCACGGCGATCACCAGACGCGGGTGGAGCACGTGAAGGAGAACTGCTTCAGCCGCGAGGCCTACAAGGGGTTGATCGACGATCGCGCGCACGGCGTGTTCAACGGCAAGGTGTACGTGCACCCCGAGGCGCAGAAGACCGACGGCAAGCAGACCAACCATACGCTGCTGCTCTCGGAGCAGGCGCAGATCGACACCAAGCCGCAGCTCGAGATCTTCGCCGACGACGTGAAGTGCACGCACGGCGCCACGGTGGGCCGGATCGACGAAACGGCGCTCTTCTACCTGAAGAGCCGCGGCGTGGGCAAGGTGCTGGCGAAGCAGCTGCTCATGTATGCCTTTGCCGCCGACGTGCTGGAGACGATCGAGAACCCGACCATCGTCGAGGCGCTCGAGACGCTGACGGTCGAGCGGTTCACGGGGACCACGCAGCACTGACCGGCCTCATGTCCGACCTCCAGGAGCTGTACCAGTCGGTCATTCTCGACCACAATCGGAAGCCGCGCAACTTCGGCGAGCTGCCGGCCGCGAACCGTGAGGCGGACGGCCGCAACCCGCTCTGCGGCGACGAGGTGCACGTGGCGCTGGTGGTGGACGAGGACGTCATTACCGACGTGAAGTTCACGGGTCACGGGTGTGCGATCTCCAAGGCGTCGGCGTCACTGATGACGGCGGCGGTGAAGGGGAAGACGCGCCGTGAAGCGGAGGCGCTGTTCCAGCGCTTTCACGCCCTCGTGCTGGGACAGGATCCCGAGGGGGGCAAGGACCTCGGGCAGCTGGTGGTGTTTTCGGGCGTGTCGCGGTTTCCGGTGCGGGTGAAGTGCGCCTCGCTGGCGTGGCATACGCTGCAGGCCGCGCTGGCGTCGGACGTGGCCGCGCCCGTGAGCACCGAGTAGCCGGTGGAACGGGCCGAGGCCGGGCGCGCGGACTTCGTGCGCGTGGCGCATGTGGACGAGGTGGAACCCGGCCTGCCGCTCGGGGTGATGCTGGAGGATGGCCGCCGGGTCTGTCTGGTGCGTGACGGGTCGGCCATCCACGCGGTGGAGGATCGGTGCCCGCACCGGGATTTTGCGCTGTCGGGGGGCGACGTGGTGGCGCCCTGCGTGCTGGAGTGTCCATGGCACGGGGCCCGCTTCGACGTCCGCACCGGCGCGGTGCTGCAGGGGCCGGCCACCGATGCCCTGACCACCTATGTCGTACACCTCGCGGGTGACGACGTTTTCGTCGGCCCACGGCGCTGACCCGCTGCGGGTACTTGCCGCATTTCGCTGGGAGTCCCATGCCTGCTTCGCTTGCCCCCCGCTCCGATTTCCCGCTGCTCGCGGCGGACCCGGGGCTGCACTATCTCGATTCCGCCGCGACGTCGCAGAAGCCGGCCGCGGTGCTCGACGCCATCCGCGACTTCTACACGAGCGCGAACGCCAATCCGCACCGCGGCGCCTACGCACTGGCGGCGCGGGCAACCGACCAGTATCACGACGCCCGGGCCACGATCGCCCGCTTTGTGGGGGCCGCCGACAGCGACGGGGTGATCTTCACGCGCGGAACCACCGAAGCCATGAATCTCGTGGCGTCGAGCTGGGGGCACACCAATGTGCGCGCCGGTGACGAGATCGTGGTCACGGCCCTCGAGCACCACGCCAACTTCGTGCCGTGGCAACAGCTCGCCCGGGCCACAGGCGCGACGCTGCGCATCGTGGAGCTCACGCCGCAACAAACCATCGACCTCGACCACCTGCGGACGCTTGTCACCACGCGCACCAAGCTCGTGGCCATCACGCATGTGTCGAACGCCGTGGGGGCGATCACGCCCCTCGAGGACGCCGTGCACATCATTCGCGCGCGATCGGCGGCGGTGATCGTGGTGGACGGGGCGCAGGCCGTACCGCACCTGCCGGTGGCGTTCGATGCCCTTGGCATCGACTTCTATGCCTTCAGCGGGCACAAGCTGCTTGGCCCAATGGGCATCGGCTGCCTGATCGGCAATCTCGCTGTGCTCGAGTCCATGCCCCCGTACCAGTTCGGCGGCGACATGATCGAGTGGGTTCGCGACACTGACAGCACGTGGAACGTGCTGCCGCACAAGTTCGAGGCGGGCACACCGAACGCCGCCGATGCCGTGGGGCTGGCGGCCGCGGTGCGCTATCTGCAGGCGCTGGGCATGGACCGTGTGCGGGCCCATGAGGTGGAGCTACTGGAGCTGGCGGAGTCGCGCCTGCGCAACCTTCCGGGCATCACCATCTACGGCCCGCCGGTGGCGCAGCGCAGCGGGGTGCTGAGCTTTTCGCTCGCCGATGTGCACCCGCACGACCTGGCCACCATTCTCGACCAGCATGGGGTGTGCATCCGCGCCGGCCATCACTGCGCCCAGCCGCTGATGCGGCGGCTGGGTGTGAGCGCCACGGCGCGCGCCTCGTTCTATGTGTACAGCGACGCTTCCGATGTCGACGTCCTCGTGGAGGCGCTGACGGCCGCCCAGGGCATCTTCGCCACGGTCGACTGAGCCTGGCGTGAGCGTCACCTCCGGCGGCCCGGTGGGGCCGGTGACGACGGCGGCGAGTATCGCCGCCATGTATCAGGAGGCGTTGCTCGCCCATCATCGGGCGCCGCATAATCGGCGCGCCATGCTGGAGGCCACGGGAGCGGCCACGCACCGTAACCCGGTGTGCGGTGACGAAATCCGGGTGATGGTGCGGCTTGAGGGCGCGCGTCTCGTGGACGTGGCCTTCACCGGCCGCGGCTGCTCGATTGCCACCGCCTCGGCATCGATGATGACGGATGCGGTGATGGGGCGTGATGGTGAGGAGGCGCTGGCGGTCGCCGACGCGGTGGACCGCATGCTGACGGGAGCGGACGAGGGCGCGCTCCCGGTCTCGCTCACGCCGCTGCTGGGCGTCGCGCCGTTCGCGGGGCGGCACGGCTGTGCGCGCATGCCCTGGCAGGCGTTGCGGGAGGCGCTGGCCGCCGCTGGCTGAACGGCGGCGGCGGCTCAGTCGCGAAAGTGCACCGACCGTTGCCGCTCCCGATTCACCTGCAGCTGCAGCACGTCCGGCCTCGCGTAGTGGCCCGCCGCGTCGAAGTTCTGGCGTTCCTCGCGCACCCGGGTGTGATCGAGATCGGCCACGAAGAGCCGCTCCTCGTGCGGCGTCGGCTCGATGATCCAATGGGCGTCGGGACCGGCGAGACAGGTGCCGCCTTCGCCCATCATCGCCGGCAGATGACGCCGCAGCACGTCGGCGTGCGGGAGGTGATCGCCGATGTCATCGTGACGGAGCAGTCCGGACACGGAGAGCACGTACGAGCGCCCCTCGCGGGCAATGAAGCGCGTGATGGCCTCCGTGTTGCGCACGCTGCCGGGCCACAGCGCCACATGCAGGTTCTCGCCCTGCGCGTAGAGGGCGCTGCGCGCGAGTGGCATCCAGTTCTCCCAGCAGTTGAGCGCGCCGAGGGTGAACGGGCCGACAGGGACGGTGCGCAGGCCATGGCCATCGCCGGGTGACCAGCTGAGGCGCTCCTCGTAGGTGGGCATGAGCTTGCGGTGCACGTTCACGATGCCGTCGGCGGGGGTGATGATGACGAGGCTCGCGAAGACGCTGTGCCCGCCGCGGTCGGCCGGGCGTTCGATGACGCCCAGCACCACGGTGATGTGCGCGGTGCGCGACGCCGCCACGACCTCGTCGAGGTGACCGGCCTCGATTTGCACCGCCTGATCGAGGTAGTGCGCATGCCACACCTTCTGCAGCGGCGCGTCGAAGCGCGCCCCGTCGGTCCACTCAATCCAGAAGGGATATCCCGGCACGAACGCCTCGGGGAACGCGACCAGCCGAGCCCCGGCTGCGGCCGCCTCGTGCACGGTGGCGACGACCTTGGCGAGCGTGGCCTCCCGGTCGAGCCAGACGGGGGCCAGTTGTGCGCCAGCGATGCGAAGGTGGTCGGAGGAAGCGGGCATGATGGCGGCGGGACCAGTGGAAGGGAGCACGTGGGAGGATGCGGCGACGCGGGAGCGGCGAGGACGTGGCGAGACAACGCCGTTGGCCAGCAGTTGACGGCGCTCGGCGCCGGCGTTCCTTTCCTCGATATGTACGCACTCGCCATCATCCGCTACCGCCGGCAGTTCGAGGAGATCGCGCCGCACGTCGAGGAACATCGCGCCTACCTGCGCGAACTCAAGGCCGCAGGAGTACTGCTCGCCTCGGGGCCGTTCGACCCCCGCACAGGCGGCGGCCTGCTGCTGCGCCTCCCCGAGGGCGCGGGGCCTGAGGCGCTCGATCGCATCCGTAACGGTGACCCGTTCACGCAGCGGGCGCTGGCGCAGTACGAACTGCTCCCCTGGAACCCCGTAATCGGCAAGGACGCGCTGGACGCGCTCTGAGCCGATCCCGGCGTCATCGCGCCGCGCACGTCGACAGGACAGCCATCGCATTGCCGACCGGTCGTTCGACCGGATCGGAGGGCGTGTTGACCACGCGCACCGCACCGGTGGCAAGGTCGCGCAGCGCCAAGGCGCTCGAACCGCCGCCATCGAGGTTGAGCGCAGCGATCGCGCCCAACGCCTGAAGCAGCAGACCCGTCTGGCGCAGCGTCATGCCCATGCTGCGCCCGGGCTGCCGCCCGTCAATGACCACCAACCACAGACGGGTGCCATTCCGATCGAGTCCCGCTGCCGTGCGGGGGTTGAGGCCGCGAAACCCGGCGTTGCCCTCGGTGTCCACGTCGGCCGTGATCACGCTGTCGCGCAGCAGGATGGGGCGTCCGCCGACGGCTTGCTGAATGCCCGTCTGCGCGGCCACCAGTGCGCTCCCGGTGAGCATGACGCTGAGCGTTACGGTGTCGCCGACGGCCGCCGGCATTAGCGTGGAGGACGCGACGTGCAGCAGCAGCGTATCACCGTGCACCACCGAATCGTAGACGGTCCGTTCGCGGACCACGTAGCGCCCGCCGAGCGACGGCCCGATCCATCGCTGGGTCCCGGCCACGGGATCGAGCCGCCACGGGCGTCGGCCGACGAGGGTGTCGACCGCCACGCCCCAGTGCCGGTCGATGATGCCACTGGTGCCGCCAGCGGGACGGTTCCATGCCGTGAGCGGAAGCGACCGCCCGTCGGCGCGCAGCACGCCCTGCACACGCAGCGTGTCGAAGCCCATGGTGTGCCCCTCCCCGGCCCAGAAGACCGGTCGCGCGTCCGGCCCGGCGAGCGGGACCCCGTTCTCGACGTGGGCGTTGGTGGGGACACCGGGCGGCGCAAAGAGGAAGAAGTCGGCGTTCACCGCCGCCAGCGCGCGGGCACTCGGCGGCAACCCGGCCAGCAGGGCGCTGGTGGTGGTACGTCCGACGGCCGTGGGGCCGCCCTTCACCGCCAGCAACCTGGCGCAGCGGAGGTCCACGGCGAGCACAGCGGCCCGCCAGGGGGCCGACGTGTTGACGACCGTATGCAGCAGGACCCCCGGGGCCACGATCTCGCTGCGGACGGTATCCGCCATCGCCGCGGGGAGTCGCACCGGCACGAGCGCCGTGGCGACGGGGCTCCCACCTCGGCACGCGGCCATGAGCAGCAGGGCGAGCGTGGATAGCGAGGACACACGCGAAGGCCGGTCGCGTTGCATGGCGCGTGGGGCGGGTGAAGGGTCGGGATTCGGGGAGTGACTATGTTTGGGGAATGTACCGTGTCGGCGTGTTCTCCCGTGCTGTCAGCCAGTTGCAGTCGTGGGCCGACGCCGGTTGGTCGGGCAGCGTCGTGTTCGGCTGGGGGCTGCTTCAGGGGTGTGTCTTCCCCGGCCTCGCCGACCTGTTCTTCCTGCCGTTGGCGATTGCCCGGCCGGCGCGTGCCTACCGCCTGGCACTGATCGCCTCGGCGGGGACGCTCATCGGGAGTGTGACGCTGTACGTAGCCGGTGCCGAGGCCTTGCACCTGCTCGAGGGGCCGCTCGCGCGCTGGATGGGGCTCTCGCCGGCTGCGCTGGAGAGCTATCGCGCGCGACTCGCCGAGTACGGCGGCTGGGCGATCTTTGCGAGCACCATGAGTCCACTGTCGACGAAGCTCACGAGCATCGCGTCGGGGGCGATCGGGGTGCCCTTCGTCGAGTTCACGGCGGCGTTGCTGGCGGGCCGACTGGCGCGGACGCTGGCGTTTGCGTGGCTGGTGCGGAACGGCGGGGCGGAGGCGGTGGCGCGGTGGGTGAAGGTGGGGGAGGGGAAGGGCGCGAGCTGAAGGGCGCGAGCGAAAGGGCGCGAGCTAGACGGCGCGAGCGAGACGGCGCGAGCGAGACGGCGCGAGCGAGGGGCGCCCCTTACCTTTCACGCCATGTCTCTGCCCGCGGACGATCTGCACGGCATCCTCGCGTTCCTGCGTCACGCGGAGGCGCTCAAGCACACCACGCGGGTGGCCTGGACCAGTACGGGGCAGCAGGAGAGCGTCGCCGAGCATACGTGGCGGCTGTGCCTCATGGCGCTGGTGCTGGCGCCGCGATTTCCCGGCATCGATGTGGGCAAGCTGCTGCGCATCTGCATCGTGCACGATCTGGGCGAGGCGATCGGCGGGGACATCTCGGCGGTGTTGCAGGCGGATATGCCGAACAAGGCCGAGCAGGAGCGCGCCGACCTGCTGACGCTGGTGGCCCCGCTGCCGCAGGCGACGCGCAATGAAATCGTCGCGCTGTGGGACGAGTACGAACAGGCCGCCACGCCGGAAGCGCGGATCGCCAAGGGACTCGACAAGCTCGAAACGATCCTGCAGCACAACCAGGGGGCGATGCCGGAGGGGTTCGACTTCCGCTTCAACCTGCACTACGGGGCCCGCTACACCGCCGACGATCCGGTGCTGCGGGTGATCCGGGCCGTCCTCGACGAAGAGACGGAGCGACGGGCGCAGGGGTTGGCCGCCGTGACCGGTGACCCACAACGCCCGCACGGCGCGTGAGCGGGTTCGCCTTTCGCAGCAGTCATGCCGACGGAGCCGCACGCCTCGGCTGGTTTACCACGCCGCACGGCACGGTCGAAACGCCGGCGTTCATGCCGGTGGGCACCCACGCGTCGGTGCGCGGGCTGGCCATGCACGAGATCGCGCAGGCCGGCGCGCAGATGGTGCTGGCCAACGCGTACCACCTGTACCTGCGCCCGGGCGACCACATGGTGCGGGCGTTCGGTGGCGTACACGCCTTCGCGCGCTGGTCGGGCCCGATGCTCACTGACTCCGGTGGCTATCAGGTGTTCTCGCTGTCGCGCTATCGCACCGTGCGCGAGGAGGGCGTGGAGTTCCGCAGCAAGCTCGATGGTTCGCGGCACCAGTACTCGCCCGAAAAGGTGATGCAGATCGAGCGCAACATCGGCGCCGACGTCATCATGCAGCTCGACGAACTGATCGAGGGCGGCTCGGACCACGCCGCCTCGCAGCGCGCGATGGAGCGGAGCCTGCGCTGGCTGGTGCGCTGCCGCGAGGAGTTCGACCGTCTCACGCGCGAGGGGCGGGCGCCGGTGCATGGTCTCGTGGTGCCGGAGGGCGCCCCGCCGCTGCACGTGCACGACGTCGAGCGCGACGTGGTGGCGCCGCCACAGGCGCTCTTTCCGATCGTACAAGGCGGCACGTACGCCGACCTGCGCACGGCCAGCATCGCCGGCATCCTGCAGAGCGGCGACTGGCACGGTATCGCGGTGGGCGGCCTGTCGGTGGGCGAAGCCAAGGAGGCTATGTACGGCACCTTCGACACCTGCGCCCCGCTGCTGCCGTGGGACAAGCCCCGCTACCTCATGGGGGTCGGCTTTCCCGACGATCTGCTGGAAGCCGTACGCCGCGGGATGGATCTCTTCGACTGTGTGGCCCCGACACGCATGGGGCGGCACGGCACCGTGTTCACGCCCACGGGCAAGGTGCAGGTGCAGAAGAGCAGTTTTCGCACCGACCGCCGTGCCCTCACCGACGACTGTCCGTGTCCCGCGTGCACGCACTATGATCGCGCCTATCTGCGGCACCTCATGGTGACCGAAGAGCCGTTGGGGCCGCGACTCCTGGCGCTGCACAATCTCACCTTCCTGCTCACGCTGATGGCGCGCGCACGGGCCATGCTGCGCGAGGGTCAGTTCGGGTCGTGGAGCGCAGAGTGGCTGGCGCGGTACCGCGCGCGCTAGCCGCTCACCCCGTCACTGCACTCCACAGCCCGGCCGCGAGTGCGCCGCCGAGGATCGGCCCCACCACCGGCACCCAGGCATAGCCCCAGTCGCTGCCTCCCTTGCCGGCGATGGGCAACAGCGCATGCGCGATGCGCGGACCAAGGTCGCGGGCCGGGTTGATGGCGTAGCCGGTGGGGCCACCGAGCGAGAGGCCGATACCCCACACCAGCGCCCCGACGAGGGCCGGGCCCAGGTTGGTGGCCGGCGTGTCCCCGGCCACCCCGCGTGAGCCGATGGCGCTGGCCACCAGCACCAGCACCATGGTGCCGATCACCTCACTCACCACATTGGCGCCGCTCTGGCGCACGGCCGGCGACGTGCAGAAGCAGGCGCGGATCGCTTCCGGGTCGCCAGTGAGCCGCCAGTGCGGCTGATAGTGCACCCACACCAGCGACGCGCCGAGCACGGCCCCAAGCATCTGGGCGCCGATGTGCGCCGCCGCATCCCCCACCGTCCGTGTCCCAGCCACCACGTTGGCCACCGTCGCCGCCGGATTGAGTTCGCCCGGCGCGCCGAGCGCCACGGCCACCAGCACGCCGCAGAGCACCGCGAAGGCCCAGCCGGCCGTGATCACGATCCAGCCGCTGTCCTTGGCCTTGGATTCGTTGAGCAGTACGCCGGCGACGACGCCGTTGCCGAGCAGGATGAGGATGAGCGTCCCGAACAGTTCGCCGAGGGCACTGGCTGGCATGCAGTCTCCGGTGTGGGGTAAAGGCTGGCGCACATTGTACCGTGCGCACCACATTCGCGGAATGCTGCCGACCCGTCCGTTACGCCTCCTCGCCCTGGCCTCGGCGCTGGCCGTCGCCCTTGGCCCGCTGCCGGCGGGGTCGCAACCGCGCACCGCCGATCCCGCCGTCCGCGGGGTGCCGCTGAGCGCCTTTCCGCGTTTCGTGAAGCTCACCGAACATGTGTACGGCTACGAGGAGATCCGGCAACCCGGCTTCACCACCGTGAGCCTGGTGGTGATCGGTCGCGACGGGGTGCTCATTGCCGACGGTCAGGGGTCGCCGGCCGCCACCCAGACGATGCTCGACCGCATCCGCACGCTCACGCCGCTGCCGATCAAGTGGTACGTGGTGGGCTCGGATCACGGCGACCACACCGCCGGCAACAGCGTGCTGCCGCCGGGCATCCGCTACATCGTGCACCCGACCTCGCGCGCGCAGCTCGTGCGCGACTCGGCGGCAGCCGCGGCGAGCGGCCGCACCGTGATCGTGCCATCCACCGCCATGACCGGCGACAGCGAAACGGTCGATGTGGGCACCACGCAGGTCGTGGTGCGCTTCCTGGGGCGGGCGCACACCGGGGGGGACCTCATGGTGCATCTGCCGCATGAGCAGCTCCTGTTCATGAGCGAGGCGTACCTCAACCGGGTCTTCCCCGCCATGCGCTCGGCCTACCCGAGCGAATGGGCCAGGACCATCGATGCCGCGCTCGCGCTTCCCGACGTACAGCACTTCATTCCCGGTCACGGGTTCATCGAAACGCCGACCGTGTCGCGCGAGGAGCTGGTGACGTTCCGCGACGCGATCACGCAGGTGATTGCCGAGGTGACGCGCCTCAAGCGCGCCGGCCGCTCACTCGACGAGGCAATACAGGAGGCCCGGTGGGGTGCGCTGGGCGGGTGGTTTCTGGCCAACCAGCAGGGGGCGATTGCGGTGCGGAGAGTCTGGGGGGAGCTGGACGGGACGCTCCGCTGAGGGCGGCACAGGCGGCGCCTGACACCGGACGCGCCGATTCACCCCTGCTCCTCCGGCCCCAGCACGTCCGTCGCCCGTCGGGCCAGCAGGGCCCGCAGCAGCGGTGGCTGATACTGGCGCGTCACGCTGATCGCGTAGAACTCCTCGTACAGGTCGGGCACCGGGCCGTATTCGGTGAGCCGGCCGTCGCGCAGCTCGTCGCGCACCACGACGGCGGGCACCAGGGTCACCACATCGAGTTCGCGCGCCAGCACGCGCAGCATTGCCATGTCGTCGGCTTCGGCGATGATCGTGGGACGCAGACCGCGCTCGTCGCAGAACACGTCGAACGCGGTGCGGATTTCGTGATCGCGCGACGGCAGCAACAGCGGCGCGTCGGCCAGCGCCTCCGGAAACCGGAACGGTAGGCGGTGCGCGGGCCCCACGAGGCTGACCTGCTGGCGGGCAATCCGCCGGCTGCGCCAGGCGTGGTCGGCATCCTCGGGTACCCGGCGGTTGGAGAGCACCACATCCAGCGTGTGCGCCCGCAGCCGCGACAGCAGCTCGGCCAGCGCCCCCGACTGCAGCACCAGCGACAGCGACGGGTCGGTGAGCACCGGGGCCAGGAAGGCGCGCTGGAAATTGCGCGACAACGTGCCCACCGCCCCCACCCGCAGCACGTGACGCTCCGCCCGTCGGCCGTCGCGCAGGGTGCCCACCAGTTCGTTGCCGGCGGTGACGATCGTGTCCGCGTAGTCGAGTGCGATCCGGCCCGCCTCGGTCAGCTGCAGCGACCGCCCGCGCCGCTCGAACAACGGCTGCCCCAGCTGCGCCTCCAGCTGCCGGATCTGCGTGGAGAGCGCCGACTGGGACACATGCAACCGCTGGGCCGCCCGCGTGAGGTTCCCCTCCCGTGCAACCGCCCAGAAGTAGTGCAGATGGTGATAGTTGAGCCGCGCCGCGCCGAGTTCTTTCATTCTGTTTTTCTGAATGGTTTGTCGCATAATATGTATTTCGCGGAACCATGGAAAGCACGCATGTTCCGGTCGTCCCCCATTGGAGTTGCCGTGAGCCCTGCGTTCGCCACCACCGCCCTCCTGCTGATCCCGCTGCTCGCACTCGCGGTCGCTCCGGCGGCCGATCTGCTGACCGGGGTCATGCTGTCGCTCGTCACGTTCATCGCCCTGGTCATCGACCGCTACGCGCGCCGCTACCTCGACGGGCAGCCCGCAGCCCGCATGTACCGTCGCGGGTTCGTGGTCACGGTGGCCGCCACCTCGATCCTGGTCACCGCCGGCGACCTCCGCGTGCTGGCGCTGGCGTGGACGCTGTCCAGCCTGGCGCTCCACCAGTTGCTCACCTTCTTTAGCGACCGCCCGCAGGCGCAGGTGGCCGCTCACAAGAAGTTCCTGCTCAGCCGGCTCGCCGATGTCGCGATCTACGCGGCCGTGTTCCTGCTCGGCCGAAGCTTCGGCAGCTATGACATCGCCACCATCGTCGCCGCCGCTCCCGGCATGGGCAGCCTGCCCACCGCAGTGCACGCGGCGGGCTTCCTGCTCGTCGCCGGGGTGGCGCTGCGGTCGGCGCAGCTGCCCTTTCACGGGTGGCTCATCCAGGTCATGGAAGCGCCCACGCCCGTGTCGGCGCTGCTGCACGCCGGCGTGGTGAACATCGGCGGCTATGTGCTCATCCGGCTGGCGGGTCTCATGGGGCTGCTCTCGGGTCCGATGACGGCGCTCATCATGATCGGCGCCACCACCGCCGTGCTGGCGGCACTCGTCACCATGACCCGCGTGAGCGTGAAGGTGGCGCTCGCGTGGTCGACAGCGGCCCAGATGGGTTTCATGCTGCTCGAGTGCGGGCTTGGCGCGTGGGATCTCGCCCTGCTCCACCTCGTGGCCCACTCCTGCTACAAGGCCTACGCCTTCCTGAGTTCGGGCGGGGTGGTGGCCGCCCATGCGCGGCGGGCGCTGGCGCCGACGGCACCGAAGGCCACCGTGGGCCAGTGGGCGCTGGCGCTCGCCGGAGCTGGCAGTCTGGCCGCCGTCGCGGCGGCGTTCGCGTGGCCGGCCTTCGATACCGACCCGCGGGGCTGGGTGGCGGTGGGGCTGCTGGCGGTGGCCCTCGCGCCGCTGTTCGCGGCGATGGACGGGACGGCCTGGCGTGGCCGGTTCATGCTGGCCGGCATGGCCGTCGGGGTGGCGGCGCTCTACGCCGGGTGGCATGTCCTGTTCGCGGCGCTGCTGCCGCTACCCGCAGCGGCGCTACCCAGCGGACTCACGGTGGCGCTGACGCTGTCGGCATTCGTGCTGCTCTTCGTGGTGCAGACGATGGTCGCGGTGCGCCCCACGGCGCGCTTTGCCCGCGCGCTGCAGGCCTGGGCCTTCGCGGGGTTCCACCTCGACGAGCTGTTCACGCGCGCCACGTTCTACGTGTGGCCACCGCGTCATGTGCGCCGCGCCGCAACGATGATGCAGCAGGCGACGCCCCACGCGGTGGCGAGGGCGGCGTGATGCGCACCGCCTCGCTTCGCATGGCCGTGACACCAACGCCTGAGCAGACGTTGCAGGCCATCGATGCCGCCTGCGCGCGTATCGCGCCGGCGTGGCCGCTCGACCGGCTCATTGCCGTGAATCCGTGGTGGGGCTTTGTGGACCAGCCGATCGCCGAGGCCGGGGCCGAGTTGGGCGCTCTGGGCGGCGCCCGCCTCACGATGCCGCGCGCGTGGTTCCGGGCTCGTCGGGCCGCCGGCGCATTCACCGAAGCGCATCTGGCGCGGGCCATTGCGCGGCTTGGCGTCCCGGTCACGATGCACGCCGCGCGCGAGGCGCTCGAACAGGATGAGCCCGAGCTGCCCACGTGGCGTCTGATGACCGATGTCGTCGACGAAACGCGCGACACGGTGCGTCAGGGCACCTGGCGGGAATTCGTGGCCGAGCATGTCAGCCACGTGTGTGGCGCGTGGTTCGGCGAGGGACAGGCGCGCTGGCCTGCCGAGCGGGACGGCGGGTTGTACGGACTGTGGCGCGGCATGGCGGCGCAGGATGCCGGCGTGCGTCTGCGCATGGGGCTTCGCGGCTTCCGCGACGCGGCGGCCGACCTGCCCGAAGATCCACGCGCGCTGCTCGTGGAAGGACTCGACGAGCTCGGCGTACCGTATGCCATGCGCACGGCCTACTGCACGGCGCTGTTGCTGAGCGTGTCCGGCTGGGCGGCCGCGTGCGCCTTCCAGACGTGGGAGGCGCGGCTCGCGGGACGGTCGGACGATCATGTCGTGCACCTGCTGGCGGCCCGCCTGTCGTGGGAGCTGCTGCTGTACCGTCTTGCCGGCACGCCGTCGCTGGCCAGCTGCTGGCAGTCGACGCAACAGGCGTGGCCGGACCTGGTGGCGCCCATCCGCGACGCGCAGACGGTGGACTGGGTACTGCAGCAGGCGCTCGAGCTGGCCTATCAGGAACAGGTCGTGGCGCAGCTCGCGGGCCCACGCACGGCTTCGACGGTCACGCCGGTGGCCCAGGCGGTCTTCTGCATCGACGTGCGCTCGGAGGTGATGCGGCGGGCGCTGGAGACGGCCCGCCCCGACATGCAGACGCTGGGGTTCGCCGGCTTCTTCGGCCTGCCCATCAGCTATGCCGTGTCGAGCGACCGCGAGCGACCGCAGCTGCCGGGGTTGCTGGCGGCGTCGCTGCGAGTGGAGGATGCCGGCGCGCGCGCCGACGCGACGGCGACAGCCCGGCGTGACAGTGCCGCGATGGCGCTGGCGTGGAAGTCGTTCACCGGCGCGGCGGCGTCGGCGTTCACCGCGGTCGAGGCCACCGGACTCGGCGCCGCGGTGTCGCTGATGCGTGAGAGCTTCGCGGGGCGGGCTCCCCTGCTCGATCCGGTACGTGGCGCCCTCGCCACCGCCGACGGCCCGGTGGCGCCGCGCCTGGCCGACCGGGCGCGGGATGGCAGCGAGGTGGATCTGGCGGCGAGGGCGAAGCTGGCGGCGGGGATCCTGAGGGCCATGAGTCTCACCAGCGGGTTCGCGCGGCTGGTGGCGCTGGTGGGGCACGGCGCCAGCACCTGCAACAATCCGCAGGCGGCAGGCTTGGCCTGCGGCGCCTGCGGCGGACAGAGCGGCGAGGTGAACGCGCGCGTGCTGGCCGCGCTGCTCAACGACACGGCGGTGCGCGACGGGCTGGTATCGCATGACCTTCGCATCCCGGCGTCGACGTGGTTCGTGGCCGGGTTGCACGATACGGTCACCGACGAGGTGACGCTCTACGACACGACCACGCTTCCGCCCTCGCACGCCGCCGACCTGGCGGAGCTGCGCGCGGCGCTGGACGCGGCGGGCATGCTGGCGCGCCGGGAGCGGGCGCCGCGGCTGGGCCTCGCACCAGTCGCCGCCGACGACACGCGACTGCTGGCGGCCATGCGACGCCGCGCCGCCGACTGGTCGGAGGTGCGCCCGGAGTGGGGGCTGGCGCGCAACGCGGCGTTCGTGATCGCGCGGCGAGCGCGCACGCGCGGCCTGTCACTTGACGGCCGGTCGTTCCTGCACGAGTACCGGTGGGAAGACGACACCGGGTACGGTGTGCTGGAGCTGATCCTCACCGCGCCGATGGTGGTGACCAACTGGATCAACCTGCAGTATCACGCCTCCACGGTCGATCCGACGCGTTTCGGCAGCGGCGACAAGGTACTGCACAACGTGGCCGGTGGGAACGTCGGCGTGTTCGAGGGCGCCGGCGGCGATCTGCGCATCGGCCTCGCGCTGCAGTCGGTGCACGACGGGGCCGACTGGGTGCACGAACCGCTCCGCCTGTCGGTGTTCGTGGAGGCGCCAGCCACCGCGATCGATGGCATTCTGGGCAAGCACGCCGTGGTGCGGCAGCTGGTGGAGCACGGCTGGCTGCATCTGTTCCGCATCGACCCGGCCGACGGGCAGGTCTATCGGCGGAACGTGGGTGGGTGGGCGGCGGAGTGATGGGGCTGGATTGAAGACAGCGCGAGCGAAACAGCGCGAGCGAAACAGCGCGAGCGAAACAGCGCGAGCGAAACGGCGCTTCCGTTTACTCGGGGACACTTGGGCCCGGGGCGACGGTGGAGCCGCCGCCACCGCTGATGCTCCTGAGCGCGAAGTACACCACCCCCCCGAAGGCGGCGGCCATGGCCCCGATCACGCCGCGGTGCGGCGTCGGCTGATGGTGCGCTGCTCGGAGCCGCCGAGGGCCCGCAGCGGAATGGTGAGCGCGGCGGGTGGCGCCGTGCGGTAGCGGTAACACGCCGCCGTCGGCAGCAGCAGCGCGACGGCCAGTGGTGCGCCACCGTGGCGAATGGGCGAAGGTCCGGAGGGCGGCATGATCGGGGCTCGAAGCGACGGAGCCGCAAACATGCAGGTGGGACGCGCCTACCGCGAGCGACCGCCGCGCAGATTGAGCGTCCAGTCGTATTCGGTATCCACCCACCGGAACTGTCCACTGCGCACCAGGGCACGGGCCGGCCCCTCGGGGAGGAAGCGGGCCCAGAACGCTCCGACGCCGGCCAGCGTCCCGCCGAAGTCCTCGCGGTACCACGTGAAGATGGGCGAGCCGTAGACCGTGCGCGTGGCCACGTCGACGCGGTTCTTGGCCGTCTGGGCGAGAAAGCGCCGGGCCTGATCGTCGAGTTGGGCCTCGAGCCGCGCGCCAACAAACGACTCACCGCGCAGTGGCGGGCACCCCTTGGCGGCGCACACGAGCGCCACATGAATGCGCGGGTCCTGAAAGGTGGGGCGGATGATGGTGTGCTCCACATCGTCGAGCGTGAGCGTACGACCGCCAGCGCGCACGATGGGCTCGGCCCACGGACTCCTGAGGGTGATACCGAAGCGCTTGTTGATGTCGCGAATGGACCGCCGCTCGTTGCGGCTGTTGATGAGCGCGATGGTGTAGGCGTTGTAGACGTTGATCCAGTAGGCCAACTGGTCGGCGCGCGCCATGCGCTCGGGGCGCGCGGCGTCGAGCGCCGCCAGGTAGGCCCGGAACTCGGCGGACCGCGCGAAGGCGTCGTAATCGACCATGCCGTCGGTGACCCACTGCTGCAGCAGGCGGTCGAAGGGCGTGTGATCGACGACATCGGCCGCCGGTGTGACGGGCTGCGCGACGAGCGGGCGCGGCGCGGTGCCGGCCAATGTGATGGCGAGCGTGGCACCCGCCAACCACCCCACCCGACGGGCGAGAGCCGGCAGAAACGACAGCGCCACCAGCAGACCGCCGGCAATGGCCACGCGGATCAGCGCCGACTCGCGCGCGCCGTCGACGCCGGCGAGCAGCGCATCGGCAAAGTAGGTGTAGACGGCGGTGCCGGGCACGATGCCCAGCGCCGTGGCACCGATGTAGGCCGCCGGTCGCACGCCGGCGAGTCCGGCGCCGAAGTTGAGGGCGTTGAACGGCACCACGGGCAGCAGTCGCAGGCGCAGCAGCGCGCCGAACGCCCCGTCGCCGGCGAGCGCGTCGAGCGAGCCCGCGCGTGAGCCGAGCAGCGCGCGCAACGCGTCGCGGCCGAGCAGGCGAGCGAGCAGGAACGCGCCGGTGGCGCCGGCGGTCGCGCCGAGCCAGTTGAGGGCGGTGCCCCACCAGGGGCCGAACAACGCACCACCGGCGAGTGTGAGCGGCGTGGCCGGTAGACCGAGCGACGCGAACACCGTGTAGGCCACGACGAAAGCCGGCGCTGCCCACGTCACGGTGCGCGCCTCGCGGATGAGTGCCGGCAGGCGGTCGAGCTGCAGCGCATCGAACAGCCCCACCGCGCGGGCGGTGAACCAGGCCCCGAGCAGGACGGCGGCGAGCAGCGCGAGGCGCAGCCACGGAGACGACAGCGGACGAGACATCACGCGGGGACCGAGGGAGACGGCGCGACGGTGCCCGAGGCGACGGCCGATGAAGACGCTGGCGTGAGCCATGAGGTGAGAGCTCCGGTGAGGAAGATGAGCGGAATGCCGTACATGGCCCACGGCCAGGTGTAGCCACCGGCTTCACCGACCAGCACGAAGCAACCCGTGCCCCAGGCAAACCCCACGACCATGCTGGCCCAGGCGCCGGCGGTGGTGGCCCGCGGCCAATGGAAGCCGGCGAGCAGGGCGAACGAGAGCGCGGCTACGGGGATGTTGGCGAGGATGAGCCGATCGAGAATGCGATCGACCAGCAGCGTGGCCCCCACCCAGCTCACCAGCGCCAGCATGGCGAGCAGACGGCGTTGTGCGGGCACCGATCGCCACGTGTCGCCGCCGAAGTCGGCAGCCAGCATGGTGGCCATGGCACTCCAGACGCCGGCCAGCGTGGTGAGCGCGGCGCCGAAGAGTACCGCCATGCCGAGGCCGCGCACTCCGGCCGGCAGCCAGGTGAGGATCATGGTGGGTACGGCGAGCTGCGCATCGGGAAGTGCGGGCTGCGCGACGCGCAGGTGAGCCGCCGCGAGCACCACCACGGCATAGAGCACGAACACCAGCAGGGCGCTCAAGGCCACCGCCTGCCACGCGATGCGCGGCGTGCGCGCCGCGAAGATCTTCTGTCCGTACCACGGCGCGGCGATGTACGTGAAGCAGGTGAGCACCACGAGCGTCACCACGAAGCGGGTGGGCAGCGCGGGGTCCTGCCATTGCGCCACGGGATCGATGGTGCGCTGGGCTACCGTGAACACCGCCGCCAGCCCGCCCTGCTCCGCCGACGCCTGCTGGCCGTACCAGAGCAGCAGCGGCAGCAGCACCAGCGTGGCCGCGAAGCCCACGAGGTCGGCCCGCACGATGGAGACGAGACCACCGGGGAGGACCGCCAGCAGCACCACCACGGTGAGGCCGGCCGACAGCAGCGGCAACGGCACCGACGCCGGCAGCAGCGGGGCGAAGAGCAGCGCCAGTGATTTCACATAGGTGGCCGTGAAGCCGGTCATCGCCAGCAGCAGCAGCGCCGACGCGGTGCGGCCGACGGCGGGGGAGTAGCGCACCGTGAACAGCTCGGCCACCGACAGCCGATCGAAGCGCTTCCACGGCGCCGCCACCGTGAGTGTGTAGAACGTGAGCCCGACGAGGAACACCGCCGGCAGCGCCACCGCCATCGGACCAGCAGCGTAGCCGGCCGCGGCGAAGGCCATGAGCGTGCTGGTGTTGAACTCGGTCATCACCAGCGTGGCGACGAGTGGCAGCAGCCCGAGGTCGCGCGACGCCACCGTGAACGCCGAGGCCGACGACGCGCGGCGCCACCCCACCAGCGCCAGCAGCAGCACGAGGGTCAGAAAGCTCAGGATGTCGAGCGCAGACAACGACAGGACAGGCACGGCGGCGGGCACGGGGTCAACGGAAAGCAACAGTCACGGAACGGGAATCGCACGGGAACTCGCGGCGGAGAGGCCGTCTTGCTGCGACGAAGGTTCGCCCCGTCCAACACCTCAGCAAGACATACCCTCCATGTTTGGTTTCCGATGTTCCGCCCACGCCCTGCGCCGTCGCCGCGTACCGTCCCTCGCGCCAGCCCTCGCGCTGGTGCTGGGCGCGGCCGCGGTCACCGTGCCAGCGCTGGCGCCGGCGCAAGGTGCGCCCTCACGCCTTCGCGATTCGACGCAGGCCGACTCCACCCGTCGCCGGTCGCTGCTCGACTCGGTGCGGGTGCAGGCCACCCAGCCGCGGGCGCTGCTCTCCCGGCGTACGGCAGCCACTGGCGGGTCCATCGAGGCTACCGAGATCGCGGCGCTGCCCACCGACGCCCGCGACCCGATCGCCCTGCTGTACAATGTGCCCGGTATTGCACCTGCCACCGGATTCTTCGGCGACGCCCCGCGGGTGTCATTCAATGGCGGCAATTCCCTGTACTCGCAGTACCTGCTCGATGGGCTCGACAACAACGAGGGCTTTCTCGGGGGCCCGCGCGTGGAGGTGCCGCTCGGCGCCATCGCGCGCATGGACGCGCTGGTGAACGGCTATTCGGCCGGATTCGGGCGAAGCCCGGACGGGGTGGTCAACATCACCACGGCGCCGGGTACGTCGCGGCGCGGCGGTGACGTGTTCATGTATCAGCGCCCCGGGCGCCCGCTGGATGCACGCGTCCCCGTGACGTTCGGCGCCGCCCCCGAGGCGTTGGCGCGTCGGCAGGATGGCTTCGAGCGGCTGCAGGCCGGCGGGTCGTACCGCGGGGCGCTCCCCTCGGGGCGGACGTTCGGGGCGACAGCCGTCGAGTACACGCGTGAGCAGGAAGACCGGATCGGCAGCACGGCCCTCGCCACGTTCCTTGGCACCGAAACGCGCCAGACCTGGAAGGGGTACGGACGCCTGGACCACGGCTGGTCACCCACCCAGACCACGACCCTGCGCGTGGCCGGCAGCGCCATCGATCGCGCCGGCAACGGCAGCGGCGTGCTCACGCCGGAAGCCGACATCACCACCCGACGCATCGGCACCCTGTCAGCACTCACGCATCGCTCGAGCACGGAAACCGGGCGCGTGCGGAACACCGCCTCGGTGCAGTTCGGCACCTACCACTGGTACTTCCCGCCCGCGCGCAGCGACCTCTCGAGGCCGCAGGTGACCGTGGTCGGTCCCGATCTGTCGGTGCAGGCGATCGTGGGATCGAGCAACTTCGTGTTCGACGAAACGGAGCGGCAGTGGCAGTTCCGCGAGGTGTTCGAAGCGGAACTGGGGCGCACGCACCGGCTGCGCGCCGGAGTCGACCTCATTTACGGGCGCTTCGCACTGGCGGCGGCAAGCACGAACCCGAACGGGGCGTACGTCGTGATCAACGACGGCAGCATTGCCGCGCCGAGCGGCCGGTCACTGTCGATTCGCGACATCCCGGCCGGCGTGCGGGTCCGGTCGTACACCATCGATGCCCGACCGCAGCAGGTGAACCTCACGCAGACGATGTATGGTGCCTTCGTCGAAGACGAATGGACGCCATCGTCGCGCGTCACGGTGGTGGGCGGGCTGCGCTGGGACTACGACGACCTCACCTCGCGCGGGGAAAGCCGCCCCGATCTCGACAACCTGCAACCGCGCCTCTCCGGCACCTGGCAACGGTCGGCGCGGGAAGTGGTCCGCGGCAGCATAGGGCGCTACGCAGGACGCTTGCCGTACGCGATCTATTCCGACGCGGTACAGCTGGGGGTGAATGGCAACGCCGTGCTGACCTACGAAGGCACCGCCGCTCCGGCCTTCGGCGCCGGACGGCTGCCGTCGCAGATTTCGCCGTCGGAGATTCAGTCGGTCCCGCGCGAGGTCTTCCGCACCTTCGCCCTTGGCCTCGAGCAGCCGATGAGCTGGCAGGCGACCCTGGGGTACCAGCGACAGATCGGTACGCGCTGGTCCCTCAGCACCGACGTGGTGTGGAGCGACACGCGCAACCTGCCTTGGACCGCCGATCTCAATCCGATCGCACGGCGTCTCGGGCCGGCGGACACGATTCCGCTCACCTGTGCCAGCGCATTCCGTTGTCCGGGCGACTCCAGTCGCCCCGACTCGCCAGCGGCCACGGGATTCCGACGGGTGAGCACGGCGCAGTCGGGTGGGCGCGCACGGTACACGGGGCTGTACGTGGCGGCGCGGCGCGCCATGTCGGAGCGATGGACGCTCGATGCCAACTGGGTCTGGTCGCGGGCGCAGAACAACACCGAGGACATCAACTTCTCCGCCACACAGGGCAACTGCTTCGGCACCGACCGCATCGATGCCGTGAACGGCACGCCGTGCACCAGCGATGAATGGGCCGATGCCAACAACGACCGTCGTCACCGTCTGACGCTGCGCAGCGTGGCCTCACCTGTCCCGGCCGTGACGCTCAGCGCGATCCTCGACGCACAGACGGGGGTGCCGGTGAACCGCCTTGCAGGCGTGGTGAACCGCGATGGCAGCATCGCGCGCTACGATCTGCTCGGGAGCGGTCCCATTCGTGGCAACTCCTTCATCGGCAATGCCGACCGCTTTCCCGGCGTGGCCCGCAACGCCGAGCGATTGCCCGGCAGCGTGACGGCTGCGGTGAGCGCGGTGGTGCGACCGTCAGCGCACCGCTGGCCGGGGCTCGAAGCCCGCCTCGACGTCTTCAACCTGTTCAACAGCCTGGTATGGGGCGGCTACGCGAACGGCATCGGCGGCGGCGGGAGCCGACTGCAGGTCGGTCGACCCGGCGACCCGACGCTGCTGTACGCCACGGCACCGCCACGGCAGGTGCAGTTGTCGCTCCGCTATGCCTTCGGGGCCATGGCACCGGTCGGTGCCGCGGCGGCGCGGTAACTTGCATTCATGATCGACGAGCCGTTCCGACAATGGCTGGCCCGCCATGCCTCCGCCCCTGTGGCCATGCTCGCGCGCTGCGGCCTCACGCCGAATGGGGTGACGTGGGGCGGGCTGGGGCTCGGCGTGGGCGCCGCCGCCCTCGTCGTCGTCGGCCGGCCCGTGGCGGGGTTCGCCCTGTGGCTCGGCAGCCGCGTGCTCGATGGCGTCGACGGCCTGCTGGCGCGGCACCTGGGACGGTCGTCGCTGTTCGGCGGGTATCTGGACATCACCGCCGACATGGCCGCCTACAGCGCCATGGCGTGTGCCTTTGCGTGGAGCATGCCGGCCGACCGTCTACTCTGGATGCTGGTCGTGGTGGGCTACGTGCTGGCCATCACCACCACGCTCGCGCTCTCGTCGCTTGCCGAACGCGCCGACCGGCAACTGGGAGGCAACCGCTCGCTGCAGTTCACGCCCGGCCTCGCCGAGGCGGGAGAGACCACCATCGTGTACGGCGTGATCGCGCTGCTGCCGGCATACAGCCGCGTGACGCTGCTGGTGTGGATCGGGCTGCTGGCCGCCACGGCGATCCAGCGCACGGTACTCGCGCGGCGTATGTTGGAGCGATGACCAACGCCATTCCTTCAGCCGCCGTGTTCGAGGACGAAGCGCTGCGTTGGCTGCCCGATGTCATGCGCTTCGCGCTCGCGCTCACTCGCGACCAGGCAGCCGCCGAGGATCTCGTGCAGGATACGTTTCTCATGGCCAGCCAGGCGTGGCATCAGTTCCAGGCGGGCACCGACGCGCGCGCCTGGCTCTTCACCATCGCCCGACATCGGTTCTATCGGGTGCAGCAGCGCAACGAGCGGCAGGTGGCGACAGAGGACGCCGAACTGGAGTCGCTGGCGTCGGCATCGCTCACCAGTCATCAGTCCCCCGGGATCACCGAAGAGCTGGAGCGGGGCGTCCTTCGTGACGCCATTCGCACCGCGATGCAGTCGCTGCCCACAGTGTACCGCGAGGTGGCGGTGCTGGTGGACTGGCACGACCAGCCCTACGAAACGGTGGCGCAGATCCTCGGCGTCCCCATCGGTACCGTGCGGTCGCGGCTGTTCCGGGCCCGGCGCCTGCTCCAGGAGGCGTTGGCGGTGCATGCCCAGGACGCCGGACTCGCGACCCGTCAGCCCGGAAACTCCGAGGGCCCCTGCACATGAAGCCACCGACGATCATGGGCGACGACGCACAGGGCTCGGGCTCCATGCTCGATTGCGACGCGGTGATGCGGCAGCTGTGGGATTATCTCGACCAGCAGCTCACGCCGCAGACGATGGCGGCGATTGACGACCACCTGGGCAAGTGCCAGCACTGCCGGCCTGAGGCGCAGTTCCGGCGCGCCTTCGAGCGGGCCGTGTCTTCGGCACGGCAGGAGGCGGGCAACACCGACGCCTTGCGTGCGCGCATCCGTCGCGCCCTGCGGGACGCCGAGCAGTCGGGGCGGTGATTGTCGGCTAACGCGGCGCCGGCGACGCGACGTCGCCGGCTGGTGCTGGTGGGGGGTGGCCACGCACACGTGGAGGTGCTGCGGCAGGCCACCCGCGCCGCGTGGCGCGACACGGAACTGGTGCTCATCGCGCCGGACGCCCGGAGCACGTACTCCGGCATGCTACCCGGGGTGATCGGCGGGCGGCACACGCCCGGCGATGCGCAGATCGATCTGCCGGCGCTGGCGGCGCGTGCCGGGGCCACGTTCGTGCAGGGCACGGTGCAGCGTGTACACGGCGCCGAGCGTTGGCTGGCGGCGGACGGTGTACGCTGGACGTTCGATAGCTGTTCGCTGGACGTCGGATCGGCGGCACGCGTACCCGCCGCCAGTACCGATGCCCCGCTTGTGCGGCTGCGGCCGATCGGCGACGCGCTCGGTGTGGCCGCGCGCGTGGTGGCACTGCCTGCCTCGGCGCCGTGCGTGGTGGTTGGCGGTGGTGCGGCGGGCGTCGAGGTGGCATGTGCGGTGCACGCGCTGCGTGTACGGCACAGACACGCGCGTGGCGTGATGGGGGCGCGGCGCGATCCGCTCGTGACGCTGGTGCAGCGTGAGGACAGGCTGCTGCCGGGATTTCCGCGCGGCCTGCAGCGTGCCGTCTCCGAGACGCTCACTACGCGCGGCATCGGGTGCGAGACGGGCGCCGCAGTCACGCGCATCGATCGGGACGGGGTGCACCGTGAGGGCGCGTCGGTAGTGCCGGCGGCGCTGGTGATCTGGGCCGGCGGTGCTGCGCCGCCACCATTGCTGGCGGCATCGGTGCTGCCCTGTTCGCCCCGCGGGTACTTCGCCGTGGACGACACGCTGCGCGCCGTGGACGGCAGTGCCGTGTGGGGCGCCGGCGATTGTGTGGACCTGGCCAGCGCACCGTGGGTGCCCAAGGCCGGGGTGTATGCCGTGCGTCAGGGGCCGGTACTGGCGCGCAATCTGCTGGCCGCGCTCACCGGGGGCGATGGCCGACCGTATCGCCCGCAGCGGCATGCACTGGCGCTGCTCGATCTCGCCGACGGCACCGCCTGCGCGGCGCGCGGTGCGCTCTGGTGGCGCAGCGCGTGGCTCCGGCACCTGAAGGATGCCATCGACCGGCGCTTCCTTGCGAAGTACCGCTGACGCGGTGGGCGGCTTGCGGACGGCGCAATCCGCGGGAACTTCGCGAGGGCGCCAGGTCTCCGTCTGGCACGTCGCCTCGTTCGTCACGCTCCAACCCTGCTCGCATGTCCGGTGAGACGCGCACACCCCCGCCCGATTGGCCGTCCGCGGTCGCGGTCGCACCGTTCGACGCGGCCAACGCCAAACTGGTGGCCACGGTCGCCCCCAGGGGGTGGATCGCGCCGGTGCCCAAAGGGCGGTACCACCTGGTGGTGATCGGCGCCGGTACCGCGGGGCTCGTGACCGCAGCGATCGCCGCCGGGCTTGGCGCGCGGGTCGCGCTGGTGGAACGTCATCTGTTCGGCGGCGACTGCCTCAACTTCGGGTGTGTCCCGAGCAAGGCGGTGATTCGCGCCGCGCGTGCCTGGCACGAGGCGCGCACTGCCGCAGCACGATTCGGCGGGCCCACGGTGCACGAGGACGGCGACTTCGGGGCCGTCATGGCGCGCCTGCGGCAATTGCGTGCCGACATCAGTCACGTCGACGGCGTGGAGCGATTCCGCGGCCTGGGCGTGGACGTGTTCCTTGGCGACGCCGCCTTCACCGGCCGCGACACGATCGCGGTGAACGGCACCACGCTGCGCTTCCGCCGCGCCGTGATCGCGACCGGGGCCCGCGCCGCGCGCCCGCCCATTCCCGGACTGGCGGACACGCCGTACGACACCAACGAAAGCATCTTCTCGCTCACCGAACGCCCATCGCGGCTCGCGGTGATCGGGGGTGGGCCCATCGGCACTGAACTCGCGCAGGCGTTTGCGCGCTTCGGCAGCGCGGTGACCGTGCTGCACACCGACGCGCGCCTGTTGCCACGTGACGACGCCGACGCCGCAGCAATCGTTGCCGCGTCGCTGGTGGCGGATGGCGTGACGCTGCGGCACGAGGCGAAGATCACCCGGGTCTCGCACGACGGCCACCGCTTCGCCATCCACGACGCCGTGCACGGCGTCGAGCAGGTGGTGGAGGCCGACCGGCTGCTGGTGGCCACCGGGCGTACCCCCAACGTGGATGGGCTCGGGCTCGAGACGGCCGGTGTGGCCTTCACGCGGCAGGGCATCACCGTCGACGACCGCCTGCGCACCAGCAATGCCCGCATCTTTGCAATCGGCGATGTGTCGTCGGCACTGCAGTTCACGCACGTGGCCGATGCGCAGGCCCGGCTGGTGGTGGCCAATGCGCTCTTCTTCGGCATCGGCGGCGGCCGCGCCAGCCGCCTCGCGGTGCCGCGCGTCACATACGCCGACCCCGAAGTCGCGCATGTCGGGCTGACGCTCGACGAGGCGGCGGCGCGCGGTGTGGCGGTGGACACCGTGCGCGTGGATCTCGAGGACAACGACCGGGCCCGGCTCGACGGAGAATCGCACGGCCTGCTCAAGGTGCACCTCGCCGCCGGGACGGATCGCATTCTTGGCGCCACGCTCGTGGCCAGCCACGCCGGCGAGATGATCGGCGAGATAGCGGTCGCCATCACCAACGGACTGCGGCTCGGGCAGGTGGGACGAACCATTCACGCGTATCCCACCCAGGCAGAGGTGTTTCGCCGCGCCGCCGATGCGTGGCGCAAACGCGCCTTCACCCCACGCGCCCGTGCTCTGTTTGCAGCATGGTTCCGCCTGTTCGGCTAGCCGGAGGACGGCGCAGCAACCGTCGCGCAATCCGGGCCGACCCGTTACCGCAGCGTCATGGACTGATCACGTCGCTGTCACGGGGCGAGGTGAGACTCCCAGTCCATGACGCCATGGCTCCGTGGTCTCGACGCGCGTGATCGCGCCCTGTTCGCTCGCTGCGCCCTTTCTCCCTCGTGTGCCCTGGCCGCGCGGCGGTTCTGGCTCACGATCACGCACGTCGGAGGCGCCCGCGCCAGCATCGGCACCTGTCTGGTGTCGCTGCTCGTGCCGAATGTCACGCTGACCATGGCGTGGCGCACGCTGCTGCTGCTCGGCGTGTCACACGCGGTCGTGCAACTCATCAAGCGAACCGTGGGCCGTCCGCGTCCCGGTACCCAGCTCCCCATCGAGGCGATCATAGCCGTGCCCGATCGCTTCTCCTTCCCCAGCGGCCATGCGTGCGCGGCCATGGCCGTGGCGGTGGGGTTCGCCAGCGCCTTTTCGGGGCTCACGGTGCCGCTGCTGGTACTGGCCTGGCTGGTGGGATTCTCGCGTGTGATGTTGGGAGTGCACTACCCGGGTGACGTGCTGGTGGGACAGGCGATCGCGCTCATCACCGCGTTCCCGCTGCTGCGCTGACGCGCCCCATGCAGGTCGCTGTTCACTCGCAACCCCGCGTGCACTTCGGCGAGGGGGCGCTGCCGCCACGGCTGCGCCCGCACGCCTCGCTCGGCGTACTCGACATCACCGAGTGGTACGGAGACACCAGCGGCGGCATCAAGACGTACCTGCACGAGAAAGCGCACTACGTGGAGCAGCGCCCGTGGCTGCGCCACATCCTCGTCGTGCCCGGCGACCGCGATCGCATCCGCGATACCGGCGGTGGTCGCACGTACCGCCTGCACGGGCCGCCGATCCCGCGCCAGCGCCCCTATCGGTTCATGCTGGCCACCCGTTCGGTGTCGCGCATCGTGCAGCACGAACGCCCCGACCTGATCGAGATCGGGAGCCCGTTCATCGTGCCGTGGATCGTGCGCCGTGCCACCCGCACGCTCGATGTGCCGCTGGTGTGCTTTCATCACACCAACCTGCCCGACCAGTTCGCGCCGCGCGACGGTTCGACCGGCCTGCTGCATCGTGCCATGCACCGGGCCGTGTGGGACTACATGCGGCGGCTCGACCGCCTCTTTCCACTTACCATCGTGGCGTCGCGGGCGGCGGAACGCGACCTGACTGCCGCCGGCATCGATCGCATCGAACGGGTGCCGCTCGGTGTCGACCTCCAGCAGTTCACGCCGGCCCGCCGGGTGTCCGCCACCCTCACGCGCGCCCGGCACGGACTCCCCGACGCGCCACTCGCCGGCTACGTGGGCCGCTTCGCGCGTGAGAAGGAGATCGAGGTGGTGCTCGATGGGTGGGCCGCCGTGGAGCGCGCCACCGACGCGCGGCTGGTCCTGATCGGCGCCGGCCCCATGGAACGCCGGCTGCGCGCGCACCGGTACGGCGAGCGCGTGATCTTCGTGCCCTACCAGCGCGACCGCGACGCGCTCGCCGATCTGCTCGCCGCGCTCGATGTGTACATCGCCCCAGGGCCCATCGAAACGTTCGGCCTGTCGGCGCTCGAGGCGCTTGCAAGTGGCGTACCGGTGCTGTCGGTCGATCGCGGTGGCGTGGCTGATCTTGTGACCGATAGCGGCGCCGGTCGGCTGTTTGCGTGGCGGACCCCCGCCTCAGTGACCGAGCAGGCCGTGGCGCTCCTGCGCGACGATCTCGCCAGGCTCGGCCAGATGGCGCGCGACTTCGCCGAGGCGGAGCACAGCTGGGACACGGTCTTCGACCGGCTGTTCCGCGTGTACCATCGGGTGCTGGGCCGACCCTGACGGCCGCGCACGCCGCGCCCGCGTCGCGTGCCGAGCCATGACCTCGCGATAGCTTGCGTCCAGCCGGTCCAACTCGCGCTCCCACGACCGCGCTTCGGCCGTGCGGCGCGCACCCTGCTGCAACGCCGTCCGACACGCGGCATCACGAACCAGGCGATCCATGGCCTCCCGGCAGGCGTGCACATCACCGGCCGGATACGCCAGGCCGTTGACGCCCGCCTCGAGATGATCGGCCACGCCACCGGCGGGCGCCGCCACCACCGGCAGCCCCGAGGCCATGGCCTCGAGCACCACCAGGCCCAGCGTCTCCGTGGCCGAGGCGTAGACGAATGCGTCGCAAGTCGCATACAGAGCCGGCAGTTCGCGCGTCCGGTCGACGGCGCCAAGGAACTGCACCCCGGGGCCCGCCATGGCGCGCAGGGAGCGCTCGCTCGGACCGCTGCCGGCCACGACGAGACGAATGGCGCCCTCGGGAAACGACGGGCGCAGCGCATCGAACGCGCGGAGCAGCACCTCGACGTTCTTCTCCGGCGCCAGCCGTCCGACGTGGAGAAAGGTGAACGCGTCGCCCAGCCCCAGCTGGTCGCGCAGCGCCGCCGAGCGGTGGCCCGGGTGAAAGTGCGTGTGATCGATGCTGCGTCCCCACTGTTCGATGTCGCGCACGCCAAGCCCCCGCAGGTCGTCGCGCGACGGGCCCGACGGGGTGTAAACCCGATCGGCCTCGGCGTGAAAGCGCCCGATCCAGGCGGCCACGGCGCGGCGCAGCCACGGCAGGCGATAGCTCTCCGTGTAGCGCACGAAGTCGGTGTGATACGACGAGCACCACGGGAGTCCGGCGGCGCGTGCCGCCCGCTTGCCGCTCCGCCCGATGAGAAACTCCGTGGCGCTATGCACCACATCGGGGCGCGAACACCCGATCACCGTGCGCAGGCGCGCCGTCGTGGCCAGTGACAGCCGCACATCGGGATATGGCGGCCATGCCACCGACGGCAGCGCGATCACCGGCACGTCGTCGGGCGCGACGAGCGCCGTGCGAGCGCCGTGTGGATACGCCGGCGCCACCACGGTGCACGCCCATCCTCGGGCCTGCAGCCCGGCCACCGTGAGCGCCGAGATGACACTCACGCCATTGAGCTGCGGCGGGTAGCTGTCCGTGCACAGGAGCAGGCGCATGGGAACAGTGTGGTGGTGCCGTGTCACCGGGTGGCGACGATCCCGTCACGACTACACCGCGGCGCAATCTCGGGGTTACGTCACCAGCGGGCGGGTGACGCGCCAGCGCCCCAGCGCCCGCACCGTGAGCCACGACAGCACGAACACCAGCGCCACCTCGGCGACGTCGGCCCATGCCGCATGCCGGCGTGCGATCCAGGGACCGATCAGGTCGATGAAGATCGGATGCACGGCGTAAATGCCGAGCACCGATGGCCCGAGCGCGGCGAGACGCGGCCAGTGCAGCCACCGGTGATCGGAGAGGGCGAGCACGGCGGCGCCAACCCCGGTGAGCACGGTGCCGGCGACGAAGTCCTGGGCGAGACTGCGACCGTAGTGGGTACGCAGGAACGACAGTTCGAGGACCGAGAGCAGCGCCCCCGCCAGCAGGAGCGCGGCGCCGCGGGCGGCCCACACCTGTCGAGGCGTCCATCGGGCCAGCGCCACACCGACCGTGAAGCAGAGCAGGGCGAAGCCCGGACCGTTCCGGGGATTGAACGGGACACGCAAGCCGAGTGGGCTCCTGCTGTACGGACCGGCCAGCAGCGAGGCTACGAACAGCGCCACGGCGAGGGCCAGCAACGACCAGAGCGGCCAGCGGCGACGCCACAGCACCGTGATCGCCACACACCCGATGAGCGACGACAGGAACCAGAGATGCGTCTGCGTGCCCTGCAGCAGCACGGTGCCCGGGTGCGTGCGGATCCAGCGCAGATGGCGCGCCAGCACCTCAAGGTAGCCGTGCGGCGGGTCGCGGAAGATGCGATCCGATTCGAACGGCAGGACGAACACCAGCGACCAGCCCACGAACAGCACGACGAGCCGCGGCAGCATGCGTCGCGTGGTCTCGACGAGGCGTGACGGCGTGTCGGCGCGGCGTCCCCAGAAGTAGCCCGACAGCACCAGAAAACAGGGGACGGCGAAGCGCGCCACCTGGTTAACGATCGTGGCCGCGCTCCACGCGAGCCCCACACGCACGGGCGGCGTGCCGTGGGTGAACGGTGCGGCATGAATCACGATGACGAACACGATCGCCACCACGCGCACCACATCGACACTCACCAACCGCGTCGCGGGCGCTTCCGGGTGCGGCGTTGCGGCCGCCGCGTCGTTCACTCCGGCGCTGGCCGCCGGTACAGCCCCACCAGCACCCCCTTGCCTCGCACATGGCCCGCGATCGCGCGCAGCACGGCCTCGCGCGTGGCCGGTGGTGACATGCCGGCGGCAGGCACGTTCACCATGGCATCGAGCGCATACAGCTCGAAGACGTAGTGATGCCGTGGGCCGGAGGCGGGAGCGGCCGGGCCCCGATAGTACGGCCCGCTGGCGCTGATCTGCCGCATCCCGTTGGCGTCCTGCGGCACCCGCGGTACGCCCTCGGGCAGACCGGTGGCCGTACCGGGAATGTTCCACACGAGCCAGTGCAGCGTATCGTCGGTGCCGTCGCCGATGGCGGCGTCGGCGTCGTGCACGAGCAGCACGAAGCTGCGCGTGGAATCGGGCACCCCGCTCCAGCTCAGCGGCGGCGACACATCACGCCCTGACTGGGCGTGTCGCACCGCGATGTCGCCCCCGTCGACAAAGGCCGGCGACGTGAGCGTCATGATGCGCAGTGCGGGGCGCGGTGCCGGGCGCGGCGGCGCGGGCGCGGCCGCGGTGGCCTGCGCTGCCAGCGGAGTCGCGAGCGACGGGGCGGTCAGCGACAGGAGCGCCACCGAGGGGAGCGTGATGCTGAAGAGCAGGCGTGACGGCGTCATGATGGACATCCTCACCGGAAGGACCGCGGCTGCGTCTTGCGCCACGCATCGTAGCGCTGGCGCAGCGTCTTCACCGGGTTGAGGTTCTCCCCCGGCTTGATGGCATGGGGGCCGCCCTGCTCGGGCTGCGCCACGGTGAGATACATGGCGTAGCGGCCGTCGGAGTGTGACGCGCCCACGGCGTCGGTGCGGTCGGCCATGAGGATGTAGGCGATGTACGAGGTGCGTCCCTCGCAGGGAATCGCGGGGCGGGCCCCGTCGGCGGGGAGCGGCGGGCACACACAGCGGCTGTCGCCGCCGTACTGATCGGCGGTCTCGAGCGCCGCCATCACCCGGTCGGTGAGCGAGCCGGTGGTGTGCACGAAGGCGCGCACGGCGTTCGGCACCACCTCGCCGGGGCGCAGGATGTTGCCCTGGATGGAGTAGTAGATCTGCGTGCCCGGCACCTGCCCCTGCATGTCCTGCGAGACGTAGCCGTTGGTGAGCCCCGAATGGCCGGCGCCGCGCCCCTGCAGGTCGAGAATGCCGAACTGCCGCGACTGGAAGGCCGGATCGGCCGACAAGAGCTCGATGATGCGCGCCGGGTCGGTGCCCTTTTCGAGTTCGCGGTAGACGAGCATCTGATTGGCGTGCGTGCCGTCGACGGCGGCCTGACAGGCGGCCACGCCCTTGCCGGGCACCACCACCGCCTGAATGCCGCGCAGGAACGCGTCGTCGCGGTCGACACAGGTGGCCGACGCGATCACCACGCGGCCGGTGGCCATATCGACGGCGATGACGGACCAGGTGGCGTGTGCCGCGCGCGGGGCCAGCACGAGCAGCACCGCTGCGAGCAGGGTTCGAAGAGACCACATCCGGAGCATTCCTCGGGAGCGGGGACATGACGACGCGGGATCGCGATGGAGATGCAGCCGGAACGCGCGTTTCGCCACTCCTCGACGCTCCCGTGCCGGTCACCGGCCGAGGGCGACCCGTTCTTGGCCGCCGCGGGCCGAATATTTGCGGGACTACCGGATTGGCGGGATGTTATCCGGCAAGGCCCGGTGTGGCTTTGGGCGATGGCTTCCCCACGGACGGAGAGTTTCGCATGCAACCAGTACGACGCAGGGTGGTTCGATGGATGATGGCCGGGTGCGTCACGGCGTTCGGCAGTGCCGGCCCGCTCCTGGCGCAGGGCACCGGGACGGTGACGGGCAAGGTCACCGTGGCGCCGGGGGGTGATCCGTTACAGGGGGCCTCGGTGGGTATCGTGGGGTCACAGATCGGGGCCATTACCCGGGCCGACGGCAGTTACCGCTTCTCGCTGCGCCCGGGCACGTACGAAGTGCGCGTCCGCATGCTGGGCTACGCCGGCAAGATCGAATCGGTGGTGGTGACCGCCGGCGGCACCGTGACCCGAAACTTCACGCTGGAAAAGTCCACCACGCAGCTCGAGGCCGTGGCCGTGACCGGCTCGCGCGGCGGTGAGCGCACGGTGGTCTCCAGCCCGGTGCCGGTCGACGTGATCAGCACCACCGAACTGCGCGCCACGGGCCGCGTGGAAACCGCCCAGATGCTGCAGGCGGCGGCGCCGTCGTTCAACTTTCCGCGCCCGGCGGTGGCCGACGGCACCGACCACGTCCGCCCCGCCACCCTGCGCGGCCTGGCGCCCGACCAGGCGCTGGTGCTCGTGAACGGCAAGCGCCGCTATACCAGCGCCCTCATCAACAACAACGGCACCGTTGGCCGAGGCACGTCGGCGGTGGACCTCAACGCCATTCCGGCGTCGATGATCGACCGCATCGAGATCCTGCGCGACGGCGCCGCCGCCCAGTACGGGTCCGACGCAATTGCCGGCGTCATCAACATCATCCTCAAGGGCGCGAGCCCAGGCGGCGCCTCGGTGCAGGCCGGCCAGTTCAACACCAACGTCGAAGGGCTCGGCCAGCGCAACGATGGCGGCAACGTGACCGCGACCGCCGATCAGGGCATCACCTGGTCGAACGGTGGCTACCTGCACGCCGGTGTGGAGTACCGCAACCGGGCCATGACCAACCGCGCCTTCGCCGATCCACGGGTGCAGTTCGGGGCCACCGACCCGCGAGAGGCCTCCGCCAATCGTCTCACGCACTGGTCGGGCGATGCGGCCACCGCCGACGTGGTGGGCATGATCAATGCCGCGCACAACGTCAGCGAAACGCTCCAGCTGTATGGGTTCGGATCGTTCGGCCGTCGCGACGGCCGCTCCACCGGGTTCTTCCGCCGTCCCGTGCAGACCACGCAGGTCGTGGCGCGCCTCCACCCCAACGGCTTCCTCCCCAACATCGAGAGCAACATCGACGACCTCTCCGGCGGCGTCGGCGCCAAGGGCACCGCCAAGGGGTGGGACTGGGACCTCAGCCAGGTGTACGGCCGCAACGCCTTCCAGTTCATCATTTCGAACTCCAACAACGCCTCGATGGGACTCAACAGTCCCACCACCTTCGACGCCGGCACGCTGGGCTTTGCCCAGGCGCTCACCAACTTCGACGTGACCCGCGAATTCCAGGTGCGGAACCGCCCGCTGCGTGTGTCCGGCGGCGCCGAAATGCGCTGGGAGAACTACACCATCGAGGCGGGTGAAGAGGCCTCGTGGGTGAACGGTCGTCAGCCCGTGCTGGATGCCAACGGCGCACCGGTGCGCAATACCGCCGGCAACACCACGCCCGCCCTGCCCGGCTCGCAGGTGTTCCCCGGCTTCACCCCCAACGACGCCACCGACCAGAGCCGCACGGCGTTCGCCGGCTACGTCGACCTGGAGAGCGACCTCACCAAACAGTGGCTGGTGGGCGTAGCCGGGCGTTTCGAGAACTTCAGCGACTTCGGCTCGAAGGCCACTGGAAAAATCACCTCGCGCTTCTCCTTCACCGACCAGATCGCAGTGCGCGGCGCCGCTTCCACCGGCTTCCGCGCCCCGTCGCTGCAGCAGAGCTTCTTCACGTCGCAGGCCACCACCTTCGTGAACGGCCAACCGGTGGACATCAAGACGTTGCCCGTGGCCAGCCGCGAAGCGCGACTGCTCGGCGCCCGTGACCTCACACCGGAGAACTCGGTGAACCTGAGCGCGGGCCTGACGCTGCAGCCCACGAAGAGCTTCACCATCACCGCCGACTACTACGACATCGCCATCAGCGACCGCATCGTGCTGTCGGAGAACTTCATCGGCGCCGGTATCCAGGCGTTCTTCGCCGCCAACGGCTTCCCGGCGGTGAACGGCGGCCGCTACTTCACCAACGCCATCGACACCAAGACCACCGGCCTCGATGTCGTGGCCAACTACGGCATCGATCTCAAGCAGCGCGGCCTGCTGCGCCTCACCGCCGGCTACAACCAGAACCGCACGAAGGTCACCAACGTGGTGGTGAACACGCCGCCCCAGCTCGGCAACCTCGACGAGCAGCTCTTCGGCCGCGCCGAGCGTGGCCGCATCGAGGTTGGGCAGCCGCGAAACAACCTGATTCTCACCGGCGCCTACGAACGCCGGAACCTCACCCTCACCGCGCGCACGCAGCGCTTCGGTGAAGTCACCTCCATCGCCGCCCGCGCCACGGGCACGGCGCGCCAGGTGCCCGACCAGACGTACAGCGCCAAGTTCATCACCGACCTCAGCGCGTCCTACAAGCTGTGGCAGCGCACCACGGTCACGCTCGGGTCAGACAACGTCTTCGACGTGTACCCGGATGAGAACCGGGATCGCGGTGATCTGGCGACCAACTACGCCGGGCAGGGCACGTTCGGCGTGTTCCGCTACTCCGGGCTGTCGCCGTTCGGCTTCAACGGCCGCTTCCTCTACGCGCGGGTGGGCTACTCGCTCTGAACCGGGTGCCGAATGTTGAACCCCCGTCCCGGCGACTGCCGGGGCGGGGGTTCGTGCATTGACGCCGTGTGAGCTGTCGAGGCGCGGAGCGCCGCTCAGAACGCGGTGACCGCCTCGATCATGAAGCCCTTGAAGCGACCGCCGTTGCGGATGTCGGTGCGGAGGAAGCCCTCGTGCTTCTGGTCGACCAGTTCGCCCTTGAGCAGGAGGCTCGGGGTGATGAACCAGCCACCGCCGACATTGCCGCGGGTCACGGTGACATCGCTGTTGCCGCCCCCAATGTCGCCCGTCACGCGGTTCCAGCGGGCGCCGACGAAGAGCTTCTGGCCTTGGAGGAAGCGGTACACGCCTTCCGCCATCACCTGGTCCACTTCGCGGAGCGGGTTGTTGTTCGGCGCCGCGCGCCCCTTCGCCTTTTCGTACATGCCGAAGAACTCCGCGCCCTTCACCTTGATGAACGGGTTGATCATGTAGGCGCTCAGCTTGTCGCTGAAGCCCGGGTTGATGCGCCCCGAGGTGAAGTTGGCCGCTTCCGTGGCCCGGTCGTTCTCCAACACGAAGTAGTAGCGCGAGCCGGCGCGGTCACCGCTGTAGAGCGTGTTGCTGATCGCGCTGCCCTGGTTGCGCCACGAGCCGGTGAGCCGCACGCGCACATCGTCGTTGAGCTGGCGGTCGAAGCCGAGCTTGGCCATCACTGCCGGCGACCGATCGGCCGGTCGGGTGATGTTGCCGCGGATCTCGCCGTTGGTGAGCGCCACCACACCAAGCAGTCCCTTGTGCTGGAACACCGCTTCGGCGCCGATTTCGGTGGTGAAGGCATCCATGATCGCGTTGCCGACGAACGGATTGTACAGCGCCTGGCCGTTGTCCGACCGCTTGAAGTGGAAGTCACCGTAGTTCACTTCGAAGTGGCCGATCTTGAGGGTCGTGTACTTCATGATCGTGTTGAGAACGGGCACGTCGATCGGTGATTCGTCGATCTGGATGAAGCCGTCCTTCACCCACGTCTCATTGTGATGCCGCGACGAGAGGTAGGTGGTGAGCTGCACCCGGATGCCCTGCGCCAGCTGGGCATGCATGTACAGGTTCGCGGTCGCGTTGTTGAAGCCGTTGCCGATCGGCATCAGCCGGTTGCGATTGGGATTCGCCGCGGTACCGGCGTTGCCCGGGGTGGGCGCCACGGCGGGCACGGCGACGTCGTCCGCGGTGTTCTCGTGCGTCAGCCCCTGGAACTGCTGGGTGAACGCGGCACCCCACGCCAGCTTGAAGCCCGTGTACGGCGCACCAGCCTCCTTCGTGGTTTCGAAGATGTTGATGCCGCGCTGGTCCTGTGGGCGATAGTACTGCACATCGAGCGGCGGCTGCGTATTCGGCTTGTCCGCTTGCTGGGCGCCGATCGGATCGAGCGCGGTCAGGAGCGCCGAGGCGCCAAGAAGGAGTGTGCTGCGGGTCATGGTGAGAAGTCCGGTGATGATTGGAGGGGAGTGAAGCCAATCGGTACGGCGGGAAGGGACAGCGGCGTCAGTCGTTCGAGACCGTGCCGCTCTGCTGCAACTGGAGGTCGAAGTTCACGGTGACGGTCGGGCCAACCTTCATCGTGCCGAGCATCAGGGTGGGCGGCTTGATGCCCCAGTCGGTCATCTTCACGGGCACCTTGCCCGTCACGCGCAGCGCGCCGTTAGGCGCAGGGAGGAACTGCACAGGTACCGTGATGGGCAGCGTCTGACCACTCATCTGGAGTGTGCCCTGCAGCGCGCCCGCCACTGCGCTGCTCCTGGTGAGCTCGTACGTATCGAGCGCGAAGCGGATGGTGGTGTACTCGGTGGCCTTGAGCGCCTTGCGCATGTGCTCGTTCATCGTGCCGTTCTTGCACTCGAGCCTGGCCACGGGAAAGTCGACCTGTACCGTGCCCGGGACCTTCTTGCCGTCGAGCACCGCGCCCACCACATCGGCGTCGGACGACTGGATGGCGGCATCGATCTTGTCGGCCGTGCAGCTCCACGAGCGTACGGTGGAGGTGCCGTCGAACCACAGTCGGCTGCCCTCGCGCAGGCGCAGCGTACCGGCCGGGTGGGGGGTGGCCGCAATCAGGGTCAGCGCGGCAGTGACTATCGCGAGATGCGAAAACGTGGGGCGCATCGAAGGGTCTCCAGCGGTCAGGTACATCAGAAGGGCGGCGTGTCTCCTCTCGCGATGAGATTCGCCGCGGGACCAGCTTTGTGAGGTCGGGCGACGCCGGAACTTTCGTGAGGCGTCAGCGGGCGCGACTGTCAGGGGAATTCCGACGTGCACACGGCGAATGCGCGCCGATGCACGAGGCCGTCACGACGAATGCGTCGTGACGGCCTCGGAAGCACTCGTGGCTGGTCCCTCGCGTGCGCGACGTGATCGCGCGACACGCCATTCCTACACGGTCAGCGCTGGCACTCGCCCTCGAGAGGGCCCCGTACATTCCCGCTGTCGCGACCGACCAGCGTCAGCGTCGTGGTGCCCACGATCGGCATCTTGCTCACGATGCGCACGGGCAGACGGCACGCCGACGTATCGATGTTGAGCTTGATCAGACCGATCCCCTTGAAGTGTCTGGGGTCGCGCACATGCATCACCACCACGCGCGTCTGGAACGGGCCAAGTGCCGTCTCCACGACTTCTTCGGCGCCGACGCTCACCATCGTCGGGTTGCGCGCTTCGTCGAAGTGCCGGCTGAAGTTGTGCGCCCCCTCGCGGTCCAGCGGCAAGGTGCGCAGGAAGTACAGGAACGACAGCTCGTCGAGTGGATTGGGTGCGCCGAGCGGGCGCCGCTCGCCGTCGTCCGATCCCTTGCGGTCACCGGACAGCTCGCGGTACGTACCGGCCGAGGCGTCGATCTCGATGGCTTCATCAGACCGGGACAGCGGATGCCGCTCCTGCTTCTCGAAGCGGGTGCTGGCAAAGCGGACCGGATCGAGCCACGAGATGGTGCGGTCGGTGGCCTTCACGAAGCCGCGCTTGGCCTTCATCTCGGAAACCAGGCGCCAGGTGATCACCCCGCGCTCGGTGACGGGCCCCTCCACGCGCATTTCGCCGTGCCCGATGTTGCCACCGAGGGACACGTTGACGCGATAGCGGAGCACCTCACCCACGGGGAACGGCAGCGGCGAGGCGACCTCGAGGGGCGCTGCCGGCTGCATCGCCCGCGCAGGCGCCGCGCCCGCGAAGGCCACGACCAGCGCGAGGCGCCGGCTCAATTGAAAGACGGAGTTCATGTACCGTGAAGTCTCGCCAGAGGACCTGCTGGACATCAGCAGGTGAACGACTCCTTGCGTGTGGGACATTCCCCGACAGCTTACCGCCCGTACCCCTACCCCACAGGCGCGTCATGCTCTCTCGCTTCGCCCCGATTCTCGCCGCCCTCACCCTCGGCGTCCAGTCCCTGCCGGCCCAGGCGGCCCCGAGCCGGCTCACGCTCGACGACCTGCTCGACGTGCACACCACCTCGCTTGGCGCGCTCAGCGATGACGGCCGCTGGGCCGTGGCGCTCATGGCCCGCCCGCAGCTGGGCATAGGCGTGGACTACAACCGCAACTTCGGCGACCCCACCTATTCCTCGCCAGCCAGGCGGGAGGCGTGGGTCATCGATACCCGCAGCGGGGCCCGTACGGCGCTGTTCGCCGAACCGCGCGCGCTCGGGCCGATGACCTGGTCG
>JBEILM010000013.1:0-57560 GCA_040379205.1 Gemmatimonas sp. | reverse complement strand
GTCATGAGCCGCCGCACGATCGTGCGCAGGGCGGGCTCATCGTCGACGATCAGGCAGCGGCGCACCTCGCCGGCCAGCGCACGGTCGATGCGGGTCATGCGGCCGGCTTCGGATCGCGCGGAAAGCGGGGCCATTCGACCAGGGGCGGCACGGAAGACGTGGCCAGCGGCCTGACGGCGCGCGGTCGGCCGAACAGGGGCCGGCGCGTCAGCCCGTCTATGCCTCGCCCGGCTCCTGCTTCGGCGCTAGCTTCCCGCACCACCTCTCCCCGGACGATTCGCAACCCATGACGCGCATTTTCGACGAAGACCTCGCGGGTGGCCTGGCCACGCGCGCCATCCATGCGGGCCAGCGCCCCGACCCCGTGTCGGGCGCCATCATGACGCCGCTCTACCTGACCTCGACCTACGTCCAGGACAGCATCGGCGTCAACAAGGGTTACGAGTATGCCCGCGGGAAGAACCCCACCCGCCAGGCGCTCGAACGCAACGTGGCCACGCTCGAAGGCGGCCGCCATGGCTTCGCCTTCGGCAGCGGCATGGGCTGTCTGGATTCGATCATGAAGCTGTTCCGGGCCGGTGACCACATCGTGTGCGCCGAGAATGTGTACGGTGGCACCTTCCGGCTGTTCGATCGAATTCTGAAGCATATGGGGCTGTCGTTCACCTACGTGGATACCAGCGATCCGCAGCGCGTCGACGAGGTGATGACCCCGGCGACGCGGGCGCTGCTCGTGGAGACACCGACCAACCCGCTCATGCGGCTCACGGACCTACGGGCCATGAGCGAGATCGCGAAGCGGCATCAGGCGCTGCTCATCGTGGACAACACCTTCGCGACGCCGATTTTCCAGCGTCCGTTGGAGCTGGGGGCCGACATCGTCTGGCACTCGACCACGAAGTACATCAACGGTCACTCTGATATGATCGGCGGCCTTGCGGTCGTTCTTGAGGACGATCTGGCCGACCGGCTCCAGTTCATTCTCAACGCCGCCGGCGCCGTGCCGGGCCCGTTCGATGCCTGGCTCGCACTGCGCGGCACCAAGACGCTGCCGCTGCGCATGAAGCAGCACGATCTCAATGGCCGAGCGATCGCCGACTACCTGGTGAACCGGCTCGGTGAGGAGCGCGTCATCTACCCCGGTCTCCCCCATCACCCGCATCACGAGCTCGCCGAGCGCCAGATGTCGGCCTTTGGCGGCATGATGACACTCGACCTGGGCACGCAGGACAACGCTCGAGGCTTCCTGGAGCGGGTGCAGGTGTTCTCGCTGGCCGAGTCGCTGGGCGGGGTGGAGAGCCTCACCAACCACCCGTACACGATGACGCACGGCTCCGTCCCCGCCGAGGTCAAGAACGCCATGGGGCTGACCGACGGGATGGTCCGGTTGAGCTGCGGGATCGAGGACGCCGAGGACCTGATCGAGGATCTGGAGCGGGCGCTGGTCGGGCTGTAGTCGCCCGACTGACACCATTCCGCCCCCCGCGGCGTAGTAGGTGTCATGGCCATCCCTCTGACTCAGATCAGCGCGGTCTCCTGGGAGCACCCAGCCGACCGTGCCGCCCTGCGCGCGCTGCGCGCCATCCCCGGGTTCGACGAAGTCGTGCGCAAGATCGCCGGCGCCTTCGGCGAGCGCGGTGTGCGAAACCTGTTCCTCGGCGACGCCGTGCTGGTGGGCCCCACCCAGCGGCCGCGGCTCCACGCGCTGTACCAGGACGTGCTGCAGGCGCTCGACTGGCCGGGGAACGGCCAGCCGGCGCCGCAGCTGTACGTGGCGCAGAACCCCATTGCCAACGCCGGGGCGGTCGGCTTCGACCAGCCGTTCATCGTCATCAGCTCGGGCACCCTCGAGCTGCTCGACCCGGAGGAACAGCGCTTCGTGCTGGCGCAGCAGCTCGGCCACATCATGACGGGGCGGACCACGTACCGCACCATTGCGCTCATCGTGCTCTTCTTCGGCATGGGCGCGCTGCCGCTGCTCGCCTCCATCGCCCTCCTGCCTTTTCAGCTGGCGCTGCTCGAGTGGTACCGCAAGTCCGAGCTCTCCGCCGACCGGGCCGGCATGCTGGGTACCCAAGACCCGCGCGCGAGCCTGATGGCGTTCCTCAAGCTCGCCGGCGGCAAGGCAGACGGCGACCAGATCGACCTCGATGCCTACCTCGCACAGGCAGCCGAGTACGAAATGGGCGGCTCGGCGTGGGACAGTGTGCTCAAGGCCCTCAACACGGCGCTGCGGGAACACCCGTTTCACACGGTGCGAGTGGCTGAGTTGCGGCGCTGGGAGCAGAGCGGCGCCTACGCCACCATCGTGGGCGGCGACTACATCCGTCGCGGCAGCGAAGCCGAGCGTCCGTTCCGCGACGACCTGCGCGATGCCACGGACTACTACAAGGAGAAGGCCAAGGAGGCGGCCGACGCGGTGGGTGGGGTGATCAACCGGGCCGCCGATGCGTTCCGCGATGCCTTCAAGGCGGCGGCGAGCATGGGCGATGCACCTGGGGGGCCAAGTGCTCCGCCGCCGCCACCGCCGCCTCCGAGTGATCCGCCGCCCGCACCCGAACCGCCGCGTCCTCCCGAGGCGCCGCCGGGGCTGTGACCCGCCGGCACCATTGGGCCTGAAGGGCGGAGCGTCGGCGCTCAGGAGGTGGGGACGCGATGGAGTACTCCCAAGCTCTTCACCTCCGATGCTCCATCGCTCGGGCCCGCCGGGCGGTCTGCCACACCGGTTTGGGGGTGAGACGGCCGACAGACACCGAGTGTCGCTAAATTGGGCGCCATGAAGATCCTGCTCCTCGGCTCTGGTGGCCGCGAACATGCCCTCGCCGACGCCCTGTCGCGCGAGAACACGCCTGTCGAAATCCTCGCCGCGCCCGGCAACCCCGGCATTGCTGACCTGGGCCGAGTGGTGTTGATCGACGCCACCGATCCGCGCACCGTGGCCGCGCTGGCGGAGCAGGAGCGGGTGGACCTCGTGGTGGTGGGTCCCGAGGCACCGCTGGCCAACGGCGTGGTCGATTACCTGCAGCAGCGGCGTATCCCGGCCTTTGGCCCCACCATGGGCGCCGCCACCGTCGAGACCTCCAAGGCCGACACCAAGGCGCTGATGCTGGCGGCCGGTATTCCCACCGCCCATGCCGAAACCCATCGCGTGGCCAGCGAGGCCAAGGCGGCCGTGCGCACCCGTTTCGGGGCACCGGTGGTCATCAAGGCCAGTGGTCTCGCGGCCGGCAAGGGCGTGATCGTGTGCCACACCGAAGCCGAGGCGTTCGATGCCGTCGACCGCATTCTCGACGACCGGGTGTTCGGGGATGCTGGGGCCGAGTGCCTCGTGGAGTCGTTCATGACCGGCGAGGAGCTGTCGCTACTTGCCATGACCGACGGCCACGATGTGCTGCCCATGATCGGCGCTCAGGATCACAAGCGCCTGCTCGACGGTGACGACGGCCCGAACACCGGCGGCATGGGCGCCTACACCCCCGTCTCGCTGTGCACGCCGGCGCTGGTGGACGACGTGACCGAGCGCATCTTTCTGCCCACGCTGCACGCGCTGCGCAAGCGCGGCACGCCCTTCATGGGCCTCCTCTACGCGGGGCTGATGCTGACGCCCGACGGGCCGAAGGTCGTGGAGTTCAACTGCCGCTTCGGCGACCCCGAAACGCAGGCCATTCTTCCGATGCTCACGAGCAGCCTGCTCGAGCCCATGCTCGCGGTCGCGCGTGGGGCGCGCATCGGCAGCATGCCCCCGTTCTCGTGGCGTGCGGGGGCCAGCGTCACCACGGTGGTGGCGTCGAGTGGCTATCCCGATGCCCCGCAGACCGGGTTCGGCATCGAGCTGCCGAGCTTCGGTGATGACATTCGTGTGTACCACGCTGGCACGAGGCGCGATGCGTCGGGCACCCTGCGTACGAGCGGCGGGCGGGTGTTCGCGGTGACGGCCCTGGCCGACACGTTCAGCGCCGCGCAGCAGGCGTCGCGCGAGGCGGCGTCACGCATCGGCTTCGACGGGGCGATCCATCGTCGCGATATCGGGTGGCGGGAAGCGGCGCGGGTGGGGTGACACTGCCGCACCCGGCCTTCGGAGCGACACATGCCTGAGCTGCCCGAAACGGAGACCATCGCCCGCGACCTCCATGCGATGGTGGTCGGTGCCGTCGTCACTGGCGTTCACGTCCGGCGCCCCGACGTTCTCCGGGAGGCCACCGCCGACGGCTTCGCGTCGGCACTGTCCGGACGCCCGATTCGCCGCGTCTGGCGCCGCGCCAAGCTCATCGTGATCGATTGCGACGCGCGTCCGGAGTCCGTGGCCCCGGAGCCCGTCTGGCGGCTGGTGGTGCAGCCGCGCTTCACCGGCGGCCTCGTCGTCGACGACGGCACGCTCGACGCCGCCGAACGGGCGTACGTGTGCGTCACGCTCCACCTCGGCGACGGCCGCCACGTGCACTACCGCGATGTGCGTCGCCTGGGCACGGCGGCGCTCATGGACGCCCCCCGCTTCGCCGCCTATTCCGGCGCCCTCGGCCCCGAACCCCTTGACCCGACACTCGACGAGACTGCATTTTCGGCTTGTGTTCGGGAGTCGCGCCAGCCCATCAAGGTGTGGCTGATGGACCAGCGACGACTCGCCGGCGTTGGCAACATCTACGCGAACGAGGCCCTGTGGCGCGCCGGAATCGATCCATCCCGCGAAGCGAGTTCCCTCTCTCTGGGCGAGTGCGCCACGCTGCGGCACGAACTGCGGGCGGTGCTGGCGGCCAGCATCGAGGCCCGCGGCACCAGTTTCCGCGACTACCGGGATGCGCGCGGTGAGCGGGGTACCTTCTTCCGGCAGCTGGCCGCCTACGGCCGTGCCGGTGAACCCTGCCGCCGCTGCGGCCGTCGACTGGTCGGGACGCACGCCGTGGACGGGCGTAGCACGGTCTTTTGCGCGGGGTGCCAGCGCTGAGCTGAATGAGGGCGGTGTCGCTTCCGCCGCCGGTGCGGCAGTCATCGACGTGCCGAGCGCCCCGGCGCCCGTGGCGTTGCCCCCGGTGCCGACGCGCCGTCGCCGTGGTCGTGCGCCGCTGGGCCAGCAACTGGATCTGGCGGTCGGCACACCCGAAGCCGATGTCGCCCGCCTCCGTGCCCACGTGCGCGAGAGCGCCCGCAACGTGTCCGGCGTGTACCTCATGCGCGGCGCCCACGGCGAGGTGCTGTACGTGGGCAAGAGCACGCAGGTGCGTACCCGGCTGCTGTCGTACTTCCGCCTGCCGTGGCCGGAGCACCGGCATGCGCGGCTGCTGCGCGAAACGGCGCGCATCGAATGGGAGCCACTCCCCAGCGAATTCGCAGCCCTGCTGCGCGAGGTGCGACTCATTCGCGCCCATCTGCCCCACTACAACGTGCGGTCGGCCCGCCCGCTGGACAAATGGTGGGTCATCACCATCGCCAAGGGGCCCGCGCCACGGCTGCGCCTCCAGAAGGCCAGCGCCGCCGCCCGGTCGCGCGATGTGGCGCAGCTCATCGGCCCCTTCGCCTCGCGGCGCCCGCTGCAGGATGCGCTGCGTGTGCTCAACGATGCGCTGGGGCTGCGCGATTGCCCCGACCGCGTGCCGATGCACATGCGCGAGGTGGCCGAGCTGTTCGAGGAGACGCACCCGGCGCTGCAGCGGACCCCCGGGTGTCACCGGTACGAGACGAAGCGGTGCCTGGGGCCCTGTGTCGGCGCGGCCAGCGAATACCAGTACCGGACCCAGCTCTCGCGCGCCAAGGCGGTCCTCGAAGGGCGCGACGATACGCCGCACCAGCAGCTCGTCCGTGAAATGGCGGCCGCCAGCGCCGCGCTGAGCTACGAACGCGCGGGTTGGCTGCGCGACCGCCTCACCGCGCTGCAGGAGCTCGACACCCAACTCGCGCGCGTCCGCGAGGCGCTCACGCGGCCGAGCTTCGTGTACGCGGTGCCCGGGCGCGACGGCGACGATCGGCTGTACCTCGTGCGCCATGGCCGGGTGCTGGCCGAAGCGCGCTGCCGTGAACCGGAATCGGTGCGTGCGCTGCAGGAGCTCGAAGGCAAGGCCGTGCAGCCCCCCACGGGCGCGATGGTCGACCAGCTGGACGAACTGCTGCTGATCGAGTCGTGGTTTCGCAGCCGCAATGGCGTGGACGCGCTGGTTGCCGACACGGTGGTCGGTGCGCTGGAGCAGCTGGCGGAGTATCTGCGGGAGCGTGCGACGCAGGACATTGGTGATCTGCCGGAGTGAACCGCCCGGTCGCTCCACGCAAAACCGCGGATCTCGAGATCAACGCCCGTGCACCACGGATGGAAACCGACCTCGCGCTATCCGGCTATTCCTCCGCAATCCCCAGCGGAATCAGCTCTACATCCGCCTGCCCCTGCCAGATGTAGAGCTTGGCCACGCACGGCTGCAGCTTGAAGCGTCGTGGCCCCGCCGCCCCCGGATTCACGACGACCCGCCGAGCGGCCTTGGTGACGAGTTGCTGATGCGTGTGACCGTACACGATCACGTCGGCCGAGGGATAGGCGCCCACGAGCTTGGGCGGCGTGGGGCTTCCCAACTCGTGCCCGTGCGTCACCACGATGCGCACCCCATCAATGACCTCCTCGATGCGTTCGACGAGACCCGGCCGTCCGGGGGCGTCCGTGTTGCCGTACACGGCGCGGATGGGGGCGATCGTGCCCAGCTCCGCGAGCACGTCCGCAGGGCCGACGTCGCCGGCGTGCAGAATCTGCGAGACTCCCTGCAGCGCCTCGAATACCTCCGGCCGCACCAGACCGTGCGTGTCCGAAATCAACCCGATGATCGTCGCCTTAACGTTCATGACTGTTCGTGCTGGTCCTTGAGAAGGGCGCGCCGCCGGTCGAGTTCGGCCAGCGCGCCCGCGGCGTCGGGCGTACCGGGAAAGCGGTCGGAAAGCCGTCGCAGTTCCACCATGGCCCGCCCGTCGTCGGTGAGTGGCCCAAGATACAGGTCGATGAGGCGATGTGTGGCGTACAGTTCGTCGGCGCGGGTCACGTCGGGGGCCTTGCGCAGTCGCGTCAGCAGTTCACGGGCGCGCACGAGGTCACCGCCGGGGGCCAGTTGGATCTCGGCTTCGGCACGCAACGTGTGGGCAGACTCTCCATGCGTCGCGCGCACGGCCTCGAACGCGGCCGCGGCCGCCACCAGATCTCCCTTGGCGGCCAGCGCCTCGGCGTGCGAATGCACCGCCGGTGGGCGGCTCGCGCCGCCGGGCATCATGAAGGCCTCGGTCGTGCGGGCCGACACGGTGGAGACGATCGCCAGCGCACCGAAGATGAGCAGGGCACCGAGGCCGCCGCCGAGCAGCGAGTAGAGCAGCCGGGTGGGACCGGGGTACGCCAGCAGCTTGAGGATCACGGAGAACGCCCCCGCGAGCAGCGCCGCCACGACGAGCGCCACGAGCATCCGGCTTCGTTGTGTGCGACGCCGCTCCCGCTCCACCGCCTGCTCCAGCAGCTGCTCGTCAATCATTGACACTCCGGACAGCGACGGAAAGGGACGGCGGAGACATCGGCCAACGGCGGGGCGGACTCAGTCGGTTGGCGCGTCGCCCCAGCGCTTGCCGACGGTGTGCTCGATGTCCAGATGATCGAGCACCCGTGCCACCATGAAGTCCACCAGCTCATCGATGCTGGTCGGTTGGTGGTAGAAGCCCGGCGCCGCCGGAATGACCGTGGCGCCGGCCCGCGTGACCGCCGTGAGATTTTCGAGATGCACCAGCGACAGCGGCGTCTCGCGCGGCACCAGCAGCAGCCGGCGCCGTTCCTTGAGCGCCACATCGGCGGCCCGCTCCACCAGCGAACGCGACGTGCCGTGGGCGATGGCACTCACCGTGCCCATGCTGCACGGACACACCACCATGCCGCTGGTGCGCGCCGAGCCGCTCGCCGGCGCGGCACCACGATCGTTGTCGTCGAATACCGTGACGCAGGCGTCGAACGCGGGGCCACCCACATGCGCACGCAACGCGGCGAGATCCGCGATGTCGCTTTCGGTGCGCAGTAGCCGCCACCCGTGGCTGGACACGATGAGCCAGGTGGGCACCTGCAGTTCCACCAGCGCCTGCATCAGCCGCACGGCGTACGGCGCACCCGACGCGCCCGTGATGGCCAGCACCACCGGATGCCGCTTCGCACTGGGAATCGCCGTGCCGCTCATGCCCCGCTCCCGAGCAGCATCCGCGCCGCGAACACCGTCGCCAGAAAGCCCATCGAGATGAGGCCGTTCATGGTGAAGAAGGCTGCGTCCACCTTGCTCAGATCATCGGCCTTCACGAGGCGGTGTTCCCAGAGCAGCATGATCGCCACGCCCACGACCGCCGCCCACAGCACCCCATGCACGAGGGGAGTGACAGGCCCCAGTGGCTGGGCGGCCATGACCGCCGCGAAGCAGGCCACGGCCACCACGTGCAGCGTCCGCGCGATCCCGATGGCCGTGTACACCCCGAACGCACTCGGCACACTGTGCAACCCGTGCCGCCGGTCGAACTCGGCGTCCTGCAGCGCGTAGATCATGTCGAAGCCGCCGCTCCAGCACACCACCGCGAGCGCCAGCACGATGAGCAGCCACCACGGATCGCTCCACGCGCCGGTGACCGCGAGGTAGCCGCCCACCGGCGCGATGGACAGACCGAGCCCCAGCCACAGGTGCGACCAGCGGGTGAAGCGTTTGGTGTAGCTGTAGCCCAGCACCCACAGCAGCGCGACCGGCGACAGCGCGAAGCAGAGCGAGTTGCACATCCAGCTCGCGAACACGAACAAGGCGCTCGTGAACACGATGCTCGCACGCGCCTGCCCCACGGTGAGCGTCCCCGCCGGCAGTTCGCGCATCGCGGTGCGCGGATTGAGGGCATCCACGTCACGGTCCACCAGCCGGTTGAACGCCATGGCCGCGAAGCGGGCACTGGTGAACGCCACCAGCACCCACCCCACGATGGCGGGCGTCACCGGTGCCACCACGCTCGCGAACAGCACGCCCACCAGCGAGAACGGCATCGCGAACACCGTGTGCGGCAGCTTCACGAAGTTCGCCAGCCGCACCGGCAGCGACTGGCCGGAGAGCAGTTGGCCGTCGCGCGCGCCCTTGGGCGGAACGATGTTGGACGTGGTCACGACCGGCTCACAGCCCGAGACTCGCCCACTTGGCATCGACGGCTTGCCTGGTGGCCGCATCCATTTCGATCACCTTGGGCCACGCCCGCGTGAAGCCCTCCTCGGGCCACTTCCGCGTGGCATCGATGCCCATCTTACTGCCGTAGGTGAATGCGCGGCTGGCATGATCGAGCACGTCCACCGGCCCCATGGTGAAACGCACGTCGCGCTGCGGGTCCATGTTGTTGAGCGCCACCCACCAGGCCTCGACGGGGTTGCGGACGTTGATCTCCTTGTCCACCACCACCAGGACCTTGGCCAGCGACATGAGCCCCTGCCCCCACAAGGCGTGCATCACCTTGTCGGCATGGCCGGGATACCTCTTGTCGATGCTCACGAACACGAGGTTGTGAAACCCGCCCTCGGCCGGCATGTGGTAGTCCACGATCTCCGGCGTGGTGAGCTTGAGCAGCGGCAGGAAGATGCGCTCGGTGGCGTGACCGAGATAGAAATCCTCCATGGGCGGACGCCCCACGATGGTCGTGCTGTAGACGGCGTTCTTCCGCATGGTCACGGCGGTGACGTGCACCTTGGGGTACAGGTCCGCTTCGCTGTAGAAGCCCGTGTGGTCGCCGAACGGCCCCTCCACGATCAGCTCCTCGCCGGGATCGATGTACCCCTCGATTACAAACTCCGCGTCGGCGGGCACTTCGAGATCGTTGGTGACGGCCTTCGTGAGCTTCACCGGGTCCTTGCGCAGGAAGCCCGCGAACAGGAACTCGTCGATGTTGGGCGGCAGCGGCGCACTGGCGCTGAACATGCTCGCGGGATCGCTCCCCACCACGATGCACACCGGCATCTTCTCGCCCCGCTCGGCCATCTGCCGCATGTGCTCGGCGCCCGTCTTGTGGCGCTGCCAGTGCATGGCCACATGCTTCTTGCCCAGCTGCTGCACACGGTACATGCCCACGTTGCGGATGCCGCGCGCCGGGTCCTTGCTGATCACGGCCGTCATGGTGATGTACGGCCCACCATCCTCGGGCCAGCACTGTAGCACGGGGATCTTGTCGAGATCGATCTCGTCCCCCTGCCACACGATCTCCTGACACGACGGCGCGCCACCCTTCACGCGCGGCGGGAACTTGCTCACCTCGAGCAGACGCGGCAGCAGCGACAGCTTGCCCAGGAAGCCATCCGGCACCTTGAGGTCCATGAGCTTCGTGATGCGGTGGCCGATGTCGTCCAGGTTGTCGACGCCGAGGGCCAGGGACATGCGGCGCATGGACCCGAAGAGGTTGATCGCCACCGGATATTGCGAGATCGTGCCGTTTCGCAGCACCGGATTCTCGAAGAGCAGCGCCTTGCCGCCGCCGGGCATCTTGGATACGCGATCGGCGATCTCGGTGAGTTCGAGGTGCACCTTCACGGGCTGCGTGATGCGGTGCAGCTCGCCGATGCGGTCGATCGCGTCGATGAATTCGGAAAGAGTATCGAGAGCCATGCGATTGAGGCGGCGCGGTCAGGCCGTGCCGGTATGGATTGCGGCGATGCCCAGCGTGAGGCGTTCCCACGTGACGGTGGAGAACCCGGCGGCGCGCATGCGGTCGGCGAGCGTTTCTTCCGTGGGGAAGTTGGCGACCGACATGGGAAGGTACGTGTACGCCGACCGGTGCCCGCTCACGAGGCGGCCGATGAACGGCAGCACATGGTGGAAGTAGGCGAGATAGGCCTGCCGCACGAGTGCGAAGCGCGGCGTGGAGAATTCGAGAATCACGAAGCGGGCCCCCGGCGACAGCACCCGGCGCACTTCGCGCAGCCCGGCGTCGAGGTCGGCCACGTTGCGAATGCCGAAGGCCACGATGGCCCCGTCGAGCGACCGGTCGGCGAAGGGGAGCGAGAGGGCATCCGCCCCCACCGGTGCCAGCACCGTACTCGGCGCCTTGCCGGTGCCATGCTGCAGCATGGGCACCGCGAAGTCGGCGCCGGCCACGAAGCCCTTGAAGCCGTGCTGGCGGACCAGCATGGCGCCCACATCGAGCGTGCCAGCGCACAGATCGAGGTACGTGCCGGCGGGGCGTGCCGTCCAGCCGAGCGCGGTCAGCGCGCGGCGGCGCCATCCCTTGTCGATGTTGAGTGACAGGACGTGGTTGAGCAGGTCGTAGCGCGGTGCGATGTCCGAGAACATCTGCTGCACGTACTCGCGCTTCCCCTGCCCTTCGGCCGCCCGGGCGGCGACCGCGACGTCGTTGGCCGGCGCGTCGGGCGTTCCGGGTGCGTCCATGGTGCGTGGCATCCCGAAACATCGAGGGGCAGACGGGGGCGAGCAAGCGGGTCGTCTCACCCGATTGCGCGGCCCCCGGTCCGGAACGTGTGTCATTTCGGGCCGTCCCTGCTGGTCACATTCGTGACGCCGGACTAGCTTTGCCCTGCGCATGTCCACGCCCGACGAGCTGGGAACACTCCCCGACGCCGATGTCGTCCGTCTCGCCCAGCAGGGGCGCGAGCTTGCCTTCCGGGAGCTCGTGCGCCGCTACGAGCGGCCGGTGTTTTCGCTCGTCTTCCGCATGGTGCGCGACCGGGAGACCGCCGAGGACCTGGCGCAGGACGCCTTCGTGAAGGTCCTGAACCACATCGACCGGTACAGCCCCGAGTTCAAGTTTTCGAGCTGGCTGTTCAAGATCGCCAACAACGTCGCCATCGATCATCTGCGGCGGCGGAAGCTGGACACCATCAGCATCGACGGCAGCCCCCACGCCACGACCGCCTCCGAGGTGGAAGCGTCGACCCTCGAGCTGGCGTCGGAGCAGGAGAGCGCCCTCGACGAGATGGAGGCCAAGGAGCTCGGGTCGGCCATCGAACGGGCCATCGCCCGGCTGCGCCCCGAGTATCGGGCCTGCATCATGCTGCGCCATGTGGAGGGGCGGTCGTACGAGGAGATCGCGGCCACACTCGACCTGCCCCTGGGCACCGTGAAGACCTACATCCACCGGGCCCGGCACGAGCTCCGGAAGGCACTGGAGCCGCTCCGCGAATGAACGAAGCTTCAGCCGTTTTTCCCCGAAACTCCCTGAAACCCGCAGCTCCCCGTGTGCGTAGTTGGCTCATGGAGGCTCACCGATGACCGACCGACATCTCAGACCCGACGAAATCGAGCTCCTTCTTGACGGTGAAGAAGGCTTCGGCGTGGCCCCGTTGCGGGCGCACGTCCGTTCGTGTTTGGAGTGCCAGACGGAATTGGAGAGTGCCCGGGATCTCATGATCGCGCTCGACTCGCTTCCCGACTTTGCGCCCTCCCCGGTCTTCGCCGATCGCGTCATGAGTCAGGTGCAGGTCTTCGAGCCGTGGCACGCCGCGGCCACCCGCACCGTGGGTCAGCTGGTTCCCGCCACTCGGCCGGCGCGCGTCGCCGCCGGTTTTGGTGCCGCCGTCACCGCGGGGCTGGCCACGGCCGGCGTCACCTGGGCGGTGGCCCGCGCCGATCTGGCCGTGTTCGCCGCGTCGCTGGGGCTCGAGCGGTTCCGCGAACAGCTGGTGGCGGCCGGAAGCGACGTGGTCTCCACCGTGATCGGCCAGCCGGGGATCGAGGCGCTGCGCGGCAGCTCCCCCGAGGTCATGGCGCTGGCACTGGGTGGCTTTGTGGCCGTGGCCGGGATGGGTGTCGTGGGCATTCGGGCCCTGGCCACCTCGCGCCTCAACCGGTAACCGGCCATGCTCGCCACCACGCTCTTCGCCGTCGCCGGGGTGTTCGGCATCGGCATGATCATCGGGCTGGTGGTGCTCACCACGGCCGAGGAGGCGCTCACCGCCGTTGCCAAGACGGCGGCCCGAGACGTGTCGGGGAGCTTCTGGGCCGGTGTGCTCACGCAGCTCCTGGCGGTGCCGGTGCTGGCGGTACTGGTCATCGCCTGCGCCATCACCATCATCGGCATTCTGGCCATCCCCATTGCGGCGCTGGCGTGGGCGCTGGCGCTGTCGGGGGCCGTGACGCTGGGTACGCTGGCGGTGGCACTGGTTATTGGCCGGGCGCTGGCGGGACGTGGCGGCAGCAGCAGCGAGCGCGGGGCCGCGCTGCGCGGGCTCACCGTGGGGCTTATCGCCCTCAGCCTGGTGTGGTTCGGAGCGGCGCTGGCCGCCGGCGTGCCCGTGGCTGGCGCCCTGGCGCGGTTAGTGGCGGTGGCCTTCACCTGGGCGGTGGCCACGGTGGGGCTGGGCGCGGTCGTAAAGTCGCGCATTGGCGTGGCCCGCGTGAGCGTGCAGTTCGGGCGCTTCAGCGGGGGCCGCTGGGGCTCGGCGCGCACCACCATGACGAGCGAGGTCCCGGCGCAACCGGTCAGCTGGCAGACCCCGACGCCCGTGCAGGGCGTGGTGGCCGCGCGGCGGCCGGCGGACAACAAGTCGGGCACGGGGCCGGGCGCAGAGCTGTAAGCGCCCGCTGGCCGTCAGGCCAGCAGTGGATTTTCGTAGCGCAGACCGCGAAACCGCTGAAAGTCACCATCCGCACTGAGGAGCGTCGCACCGCGTTCCACGCAGAGCGCGGCAAGGTGGGCGTCGGTCACGAGGTTCGCGCCCCGCCCCGCATCCCGAAGCAGGCGTGACAGGATGGCCCGGTGGTCCGCCCCAGGCTCGATCAGCGTGACCACCGGTTGCCTGCACCACTCGTCGACATTCGCCATCGCTTCTTCGATGGAGAGCGGCGCACTGAGGATGCGACGATTGGTGACGAGCCGCAGAACCCCGAGGATGGTGACCCACGGCAAGCCGACTGGCTCGTGGCCGTTCAAGCAGTCGCGCCACCAGGCCAACGCACGAGGGTGATGCGGGCTGTCAGCATTCAACACGTAGACCAGCAGGTTGACGTCGGGGACGATCATTACCTGCCCTCGTTCATCTTCCGCAGGAGCTCCTCATCCTCGAGATCGTCCGCAATCCACCGGGCCTTGACCAGGTCGTAGCCCTCGCGGACGGCACCCATGCGGTAGGTACGAGGCTCGTAGCGATGCTCGCGGGCAGGCTCCGGCTCGCTGAGCCCGCGAAGGATGACGCGATGCAGCATGGCCTTGAAGGACACGCCCTCCAGGTGCGCGGCGGTCCGCAGGCGCTCAAGCAGCGCCTCGTCGAGATCGATGGTGGTGCGCATGATTGATGCTACCGCATCATCGGGTCGATGTCAACGCATCACACATTCGGTGTCGGAGGCCGACGCCACAGGTCTAGCCCCGCCAGGTTCGCCGTCAGGTCGGCACCAGCACTACCCCCTGCCCCCGCGCCAGCCGAAGCCGAGCCGCCGCGTGCCCGTCGCGCACCGCAATCTCCAGCAGCCCGCTCGAGCCCACCAAGGCAATGAGTTCGCCGGGAATCGCCTCACCATACGTCCGCACGATACGCACACGCTGCCCGGCCACCTCCACGCTCCCGGTGTCGCGGGCGGCGAGGTTGGTGATGGCGTTGCCGAAGCGGTCGATGGTGAGCAGTTCGCCGTGCAGCGACCCGTCGGCGGCGCGCCTGGGCTGCGGGGTGCGCAGCCGCAGCGGGTCGTGCGGGGCGCCGAGCTGGTCGAGGGGAACACCGGCGGCCAGCTGCGCGGCGGCGGGGGCGAAGACGTCGCGGCCATGAAAGGTGGGCGACGCGCTGGCGTCGACACGCAGCGACACCACCCGCGCATCGAGCGCGAAGAGCGACGGCGACAGCACACCGTTGTCGGGGCCCACGAGGAAACGCCCCTCACTTTCCACAGCCAGCGCCGCGCGCGAGGTGCCGACGCCCGGGTCCACCACGATCATGTGCACCGTGCCGGCGGGAAATCGCCGCCAGTAGCGGGCCACGGTGAGCCGCGCGAACGCCACATCCTGCGGCGGGACCTCGTGCGACAGGTCGAGCAGCGGCACCCCGGGCGCCATGGTGGTGAGCACGCCTTTCATTTCGGCGACGTAGCCGTCGGCGGTGCCGAAGTCGGTGAGCAGCGTGATGGCGGGAGCGGGCATCGGGATATTGTGCGCTACACGCGCACACTCCGCCACCGCCCCCACCTCCACAGCGCCATCATCAGCAGACCGCGCGCCGATGCGGTGAGCGCGAGTGTCCACCACAGCCCCGTGGTGCCCCACTGCTGCGCGGCCCAGGCGCCGACCGGTAATCGCAGCAGCGTGATGGCCGAGCTGCACAGCATCGGCACCAGCGTCCACCCTGCCCCGCCCATCGCACTCTCCAGCACTACCTCGGCGCCCAGGAACAGCTGCGAGAACGCGGCAATGCGCAGATAGCGCGCCGCCTCGGCCACCACCGCGGGATCGGTACTGAAAATGCCGGCCAGCTCCTCGGCGAAGAGCAGACTGGCCAGCGCCATGAGCGCTCCCACGGCACTCACCACGCCGGTCGCCACCCACCCGGCGCGCGCGGCGCGTGGCGTGTCACCGGCGCCGATGCTCTGCCCCACGATCGCCGCCGTGGCCGCGCCCATGCCCACGCTCACCACGTAGACCACGCTCTCGATGCGAAACCCGAGCCCCAGCGCCGCGAGCGCGGGGGTGCCGAACTGCGTGGTGATGCGCGTGAGCAGCACGTAGATGGCACTGAACGCCACCCCCGTGAGCGCCGCCGGGGCGCCCACCCGCGCGATGCGACCCACGATGCGCCAGCGCGGCATGGCCCACGTGAGCATGCCCCGACGGCGCAGCAGCACGATGCCCGCCACACATCCGAGCCCGCGCGGAACGAGCGTGGCGAGCGCGGCGCCACGCACGCCGAGCGCCGGCACGGGCCCGACGCCGCGAATGAGCAGCGGGTCGAGAACGAGGCCAAGCACCGTGGTGACAGCCAGAATCTGCAGCGGCGTACGCGTGTCGCCCTTGCCGCGGAAGGTGGCATCGACGGCGAAGAAGCCGAAGATGAGCGGCATGCCGAGCAGATAGGTGCCCAGATACGCGCGCCCGATGTCGCTCACGGCCGCATCGGTGCCGAGCATGCGGAACAGCCAGCCGAAGGCAAACGGCGTGAGTACGACAACGCCGAGCCCCAGCAGCAGCGCGAGGATGAAGCCGTCGTTGGCCGTCAATGCGGCATCGGCGGGGCGACGTTCCCCATGGCGGCGGGCGACGACGGCATCGAGCCCGATGCTGACCATCTCGCCAATGGAGATGACGAGCCATACCCAGAAGATCGCGCCGGTGACGGCGGCGAGCGATTGCGCGCCGAGTGTGCGGCCGATCCAGAACGTGTCGACGTTGTGAAAGGCCGTCATCAGCAGGTTTGCGATGACGGCCGGAAGCGCCACGCGGCGAATCGTGACGGCGAGTGGTTCGCCGATGAGTTCGCCGCGTGGGGCCTGGTCCTGCGATGTCAGATCAGCCGTAGCGTTCGACAAGCCGTTCCATCACGCGCTGCGCTACCGCCTCGATGGCCTTGGCGGCCTTCGACTCCGGCTCGGCGGCCACGATGGGGCGCCCGGTGTCGCCGCCTTCCTGGATGCGCGGATCGATGGGCACCTGCCCCAGCAACGGCAGATCGCATTCCTGGGCCAGGCGCTCACCGCCGCCGCTGCCGAAGAGTGCAATGGGCTTGCCCGTTTCCGGGTTCTCGAAGTACGACATGTTCTCCACAATGCCCAGCACCGGCACGGCAGTGCGCTCGAACATCTTCACGCCCCGCAGCGCATCGCCCACCGCCACCTGCTGCGGCGTGGTGACGATGACCGCGCCGTGCACCTGCGTGGCCTGCACGAGCGACAGCTGCGCGTCGCCGGTGCCCGGCGGCATGTCGACGAGGAAGTAGTCGAGCTGGCCCCAGTTCACGTCACGCAGGAACTGCGTGATGATCTTCATCACGATGGGGCCGCGCCAGATCGCCGGCTGTTCCTTTTCGATGAGGAAGCCGAGCGAGATGACCTTGATGCCGTAGGCCTCGAGCGGGATGATCTTCTCGTCGCGCACGGCCGGCGCCGCGTCGACGCCGAGCATGAGCGGGAGGTTGGGGCCGTAGATGTCGGCGTCCATGATGCCGACGCGCTTGCCGGCCTTGGCGAGTGCGATGGCGAGGTTCACGGCCACGGTGCTCTTGCCCACGCCGCCCTTGCCCGACGAGATGGCGAGGATGCGGCCGAGGTTGGGATACTGGACCGGATCGGGGACCTTGGGCGGCGCCTTGGCGGGTGCGGCGTCCATGACGGGGAGCGCGCGACCGGCGCCGGGGGCCTTGGGCTGGTTCATGGCAGGGGTGGGCGAGGGTCGTGCCGGAGTGGGCTCGGATTGCGCGGGGTCGCGCACATCGACGCGCACGTCGGTGACGCCGGCGAGCGCCTCGACGGCCTGGCGGACGTCGCGCACGAGGGTGGCGTCGTCCTCGGGGGCGAGGAGGAGCGTGAGGCGGACCTTGCCGTCGACGGTGGTGGCGATGTCTCGGACCTGGTCGGCGGCCATGACATCGGCGCCGGTGCGCGGGTTGCGGACCGCGGCGAGGGCGCCGGTGATCCGCTCCATGAGAGGCTGCATAGGGAAGTGATCGGTTCGGGAATCTGCCCTGAAAGCTAGGCGGGCATGGAATGCGTTGGAATGGCCCTGCCCGCATGATTCCGATGACAGCCCGCTGACCGGCCGGTGCTATGGTAGCCCTGTCGCGCGGCGCCCTGGGAGAGTGTGTCCCGGTGGCACCGCCGGCCGGCGGCGCGGCAACGAGGCGGCGCCCCATTTCACGGATAGATGCGAAAGCAGGAGGCAATCATGTCGACGAAGATCTCGCGCCTGGCCACGGGCGTGTTCGCGGTGCTGATGGGCGTAGCGGTGCTGGGGGTGGGCACGGCGTGGGCGGAGGAGTACACGGAAGACTTCGACGGGCCGGTCTCGACGGGCTGCGGTGGCGGCGCCAACGTGCTGTGTGCGCAGAAGCCCATCACCGAGTGTGACTGGGAGTTCTCGCTCCAGCTCAATCCGCAGTCCAAGAACTTCGGCATCACCATCAAGAGGTCCAACTGTGTCGTCACCGGGCATACCCCGCAGTACAAGGACCTGAGCGAGGCGCAGTTGCACGAGCGCACATGCGCCATGCTCAGCCCGCTCGAGGGAATGCCGAAGGCCCCCACCTGCTCCGACTGAGCCGCGAAGTGCGCCGACTTCTTCTGACTGGCGGCGCCATCGTGGCCCTGCTGCTCGCCGGAGTCCTCATGGACTCCGCGCGGGCAGCAGCGCGCGACGCACGCTCGCGCGCCCAACGCGGCGAGATCAGCGCCCGGATGTCCGCCTATACTCCGGCGTTTCTGCCCGGGGCGCCGGTGCAGGCGGCCGTCGTCCTCCAGCTGAGTGACTGCACCGGCAATCTGCGCCTGCTCGACCTGCTCAATCGCCCCGAGGTCAGCGAACGCCTGCGCCTCGCGGTCCTGTGGTACGCCGGTCCGGTGGGCGACAGCGCCGGCATCCGGCGATTGCTTCCCAACTGGAGCGCCGGTTCACCTCTGCGTCCCGTTCCGGCAGCGGTGCTTGGCGAACTGCGTCGCCTCGGGCACCGACACACCCCACTGCTGATCGTGATGGATCAGGAGGGGCGGGTTCGGCTCACGTCGCAGAGCCCGCGTTCGCCGCGGGAGTTCGCGGGGCTGCGTCGCGTCATCGAAGGGCTCACCTGGATCGAGGAGCTGTGACATGAACAGACTGGCAGTGCGGCCTCTGTTGGCGGCCTGGCATCTTTGCGCACTCACCGCGTCGACGCCGCTGAGTGCGCAGGTCACGCGCACCTTTGCCGCGGATTCCCTCTGGCGACGGCTCTGGGTGGTGGGTATCGACTCCACGGCGGACACCTTCATCGAGCCGCGGCATGTCGTGGCCGGCCGTGACCTCGTGACAGTGCTCGATGTCGGCACCCGGGAGCTTCGCGGTTTCGACCCCAAGACCGGCGCCGCGCGGTTTGTCATCACCTCGCGAGGCACAGGCCCCGGGGAGTTCAAGCGCCCGGCCCTCATCGCCACCACGCCATCGGGCGTCGTCGTACTCGACCATGCCACCTCGCGCCTGACCGCGTTCACCAGCAGCGGCAAGCTCGCGTGGGATGCCCAGGTGCAGAACGTCTTCGCTATCTCCGGGCTGTGCATCCCCGACGGCCGGCGGGTGCTGCTCAAGCTCCAACGCCGCGACTCGAGCATCGTGGAGATCGACACCAGCGGCCGGCGGCTTCGTACACTCCACGTGGCGTGGCCGATTCGGCTACGAGACGAAGCGGGGTTCGTGCATGAGTCGCGCGTGGCCGGCCCCTCGATAGACGGGACTTGCCTGATAGCCCCGATTTTCGGCAAGCACTGGGCGTCGGTATCCACCGGCGCTGCCAATACACCAAGTGTCCACGCCTACCGGGAGCCCGGCGCCGACCCGATCATGAAACAGTCGGAACGTGTCCTCGAGCGATCGTTCAGCAAGATCGTTGTGGAGCAGCTCGAGACCACCGATGCGTCGCCCATTGCCTCAGCGATCATGGTCCGTCGCGATACGGCCATTGTATACGCCGCAGTTACCCGCACGTTTTCCCAACGGACCCTCGACTACTACCACCTGCCGAGTGGGCGGTATCTGTACAGCCGCAAACTGCCGTTCATCGTGAATGCGTTGACCATCGGCGACGACGGCATCTTCTACGGGACGCTCGTCGGGGAAAAGGAACAGGCGCTCATCGCCATGCGGCCCGAGCGCCTGCCAACCGTTGCCCCAGCCAAGGGTGCCGCTACCCCGGCACCGGCGCGCCGCGCAGGAACTCCCGGGCGTCCGCCAGCACCTGCGCGCGTACCTCCTCCGGCCCTCCGGTAAGCATCGCACCGGAGGCCTTGGCGTGACCACCACCGCCGTAGCGGCTCGCCAATGTCTGCACGTTCACATCGCCGGTACTGCGGAAACTCACCTTCACCTTGCCGTAGCCCAGGTCACGGAAGAAGAGGGCAAGCCGAGTGCCGACGATGCTGCGCGGATGCTCGACGATCCCGTCGAGCTCCTCGCTCGTCACGTCGTATCGGTCGAGCACATCGGACCCTACCGAGATGTGGGACAGCCCGAGCTCAGGTTCCGTCTGCAGGGTGCCCAGCGCTTCGCGCAGCAGTTGCAGCCGCCCCACCCGCACCTGGGCATAGATGCGGCGGTACATCTCCTCGGGGTTCACGCCGGCCGCGAGCAGCGCCGCCGCAATGGCGTGGGCCCGCGGCGAGGTGTTGCTGAAGCGGAAGCTGCCCGTATCCGTCAGGATCGCGGCGTACAGCGACTGGGCGATGGCTGGCGTGATCTCCAGCCCCAGCGTCACGGCGATGTCGTACACCAGCTCGCCGGTCGCGCAGGCCCGGGTGCTGGCAATCGCCAGCCCGCCCACCGGCTCGTCGCCGGGGAGGTGATGGTCGATCACCGAGATCGGTACCGACAGCGCGCGCACCGTGTCCGCGAGCTGCCCCAACCGCCGCCGGTCGTTGATGTCGAGCACCACCAGGGCGTCGATGCCGTCGAGCGCCGCGGCGCCCTTGGGGCTGAGATCCACGACGTCGTCGCCGAGCAGGAACGCGAACATGGCCGGCCACGGCGTCGGGTTGACGATGCGGCACTGGATACCGCACTGGGCAAGCAGGCGCGCCAGCGCCGTTTCCGATCCGCAGCCATCGCCGTCGGCATTGATGTGCGTGGACAGGGCCACCGTCATGCCCGGCCGCAGCGAAGCGAACCAGGCGCGAATCGCCGCCTGGCGCTCCTCCGATGCACTGACCAACCCGTCGACGACGATCGCGGTCATCGGCCCTTCTGCTCCTGCTTGCCGATGGTGGAGTTGCGCATGCCGTACACGAAGTAGATGGTCATGCCGATCACCGTCCACGCGCCCAGCAGCGCCCAGGTGAGCCCCGGGAGCTGGTACATCATGTACAGCGTGGCACCGGCACCGAGCAGCGGGACCAGCGGCACGAGCGGGGTACGGAAGGGGCGCGTGAGCTCGGGCGAGCGCGACCGCAGCACCCACACGCCGATGCACACGGTGGCGAACGCCGCCAGCGTGCCGCCGGAGACCAGTTCACCGAGCAGGCCGAGCGGGAAGAAGCCGGCGATGACGATGGCGATGAGGCCCACGATCCACGTGGACGCTGCGGGCGTCTGGTAGGTGGGGTGCACCTTGCTGAAGATCTTCGGCAGCAGACCGTCGCGCGACATGGTGTAGAAGATGCGCGGCTGGCCCATGAGCATCACCAGCACCACCGACGACAGGCCGGCCACGGCCCCGATGTTCACGAGGTATTCCAGCCACTTGAGCTGCGGTACCGCCTCGAGGGCGGCCGACACCGGATGCGCCACGCCCAGCGCCGTGTAGGGCGCGAGGCCGGTCATGACCAGCGACATCAGGATGTACAGCACCGTGCAGATGAGCAGCGACGCGATCATGCCGATGGGCAGGTCGCGCTGTGGGTTCTTGGCCTCCTGCGCGGCCGTGGACACGGCGTCGAAGCCGATGTACGAGAAGAACACCACCGGCGCCGCACGCAGCACGCCCGATACGCCGTACTTGGTGCTGCCATCCTCGTTGGTGACCATGTCCGGGATGAACGGCGACCAGTTGTCGGTGTTCACATACATGAAGCCGAACCCGATCACCAGCAGCACGATGATCATCTTGATGGCGACCACGATGTTGTTGAACGTGGCCGACTCCTGCACGCCGCGCACCAGCAGGAACGTGAGCGCGAGGATGAGCAGCACCGCCGGCATGTTGATCAGACCATTGACCACGTCCCCACCACCGGCGAGACACGCCTCGCGGGTGGCATACGCCGCCGACGTGGCGGCATCGACCAGCGTGACGCCTGACGTCGGGTCTACACACGTGAAGGCGCGCACGACCTCATGGCCGTTCACCACGGTGAGCGGTGCCGACGCGAACGCGGCCGGGATGTGCAGCCCGACCGAAGACAGCATGGCGCTGAAGTACCCTGACCACCCCACCGAGACCGTCGCCGCGGCAAACAGGTACTCGAGAACGAGGTTCCAGCCGATGAACCAGGCCACCCCTTCGCCCATCGTCGCGTAACTGTACGTGTACGCCGAGCCGGCGATCGGAATCATGGACGCAAACTCGGCGTAGCACAGGCCGGCGAAGAGGCACGCCAACCCGGCCAGCACGAACGACAGCGAGACGCCGGGGCCGGCGAAGTTGGCCGCCGCCGTGCCGGTGAGCACGAAGATGCCGGCACCGATGATGGCACCGATGCCGAGCATCGTCAGGTTGAGTGCGCCCAGCGAGCGCTTGAGTCCGCCCTCCGAGCTTTCCGCCTGCGCGCGCAGCTCGGCGATCGATTTCTTGGACCAGAGACCCATGTGTCAGCGAGGGATCAGAGCGAGTAGTTCGGGGCTTCGCGGGTGATGGTCACATCATGCGGATGCGACTCCCGCAGGCCGGCGGTCGTGATGCGCACGAACTCTGCCTCGGTGCGCAGTTTCTCGATAGTGCTACAGCCGACATATCCCATGCCGCTGCGCAGGCCGCCGATCATCTGGAAGAGCACGTCGCCAACGGGGCCCTTGTAGGGCACTCGTCCCTCGATCCCCTCTGGGACGAGCTTCTTCGGGGACATTTCGCCATCCTGGAAATAGCGGTCGGCCGAACCGTCCTGCATGGCGGAAAGCGAGCCCATGCCGCGGATCATCTTGAAGCGGCGTCCCTCGAGCAGGAACGACTCGCCGGGGCTTTCCTCGGTGCCGGCCAGCATCGATCCCATCATCACGCTGGACGCGCCGGCTGCGATCGCCTTCACGATGTCGCCGGAGTACTTGATCCCGCCATCGGCGATGACGGGCACGTCTCCGGCCCCTTCCACCGCATCCATGACCGAGGCGATCTGTGGCACCCCGACACCGGTCACCACGCGCGTGGTGCAGATCGACCCGGGACCGACACCCACCTTCACGGCGTCCACACCGCGTTCCACGAGCGCGGCGGCCCCCGCACGCGTGGCCACGTTGCCGGCCACCAGTTGCACGTCAGGGAACGCCTCGCGCACCCGCGCCGTCGCCTGCAGCACCCCCTCGCTGTGGCCATGCGCCGTATCGATGACGAGCACGTCCACGCCGGCCTGGATGAGCGCGCGCGCGCGGTCGAGGTAGTCGCCGCCGGCCCCGATCGCGGCCGCCACACGCAGTCGGCCGTGCTGGTCCTTGTTGGCGTCGGGATACTGCCGGCGCTTGTGAATGTCCTTGACAGTGATCAGCCCCTTGAGCACCCCCTGATCGTCCACCACCGGCAGCTTCTCGATGCGATGCCTGCCGAGGATACGCTCGGCTTCGTCGAGCGTGGTGCCGATGGGGGCCGTCACCAGATCGGTGCTCGTCATGACCTCCTGCAGCGGGCGATCCAGATCGCGCTCGAACTGCAGGTCACGGTTGGTCAGGATGCCGACCAGGCGCCCGGCGCCATCGACGATCGGCACACCCGAAATCTTGAAGCGCATCATCAGCGCGACCGCCTCGCGCAATGCGGCCGACGGGGACAGCGTGATCGGATTGAGGATCATGCCGCTCTCGCTGCGCTTCACCCGGTCCACCTCGGCGGCCTGCCGGTCGATGGACATGTTCTTGTGCAGCACCCCGATGGCCCCGTAGCGCGCCATGGCGATCGCCATTTCGCTTTCGGTGACGGTGTCCATGGCCGCCGAGACGAGCGGTACGTTGAGCGGAATGCCCCGCGTGAAACGGGAGGCGAGGCGCACCTCACGCGGATGCGTGAGGGAATGCCGGGGGGCGAGGAGGACGTCGTCGAAGGTGAGCGCGACGTCGCTGCGGATGCGCGAGGAGCCAGTTGAGGGTGCCATCTCGAAAAGTACCGTCGAGACGGATCGGATTCCAGCGGGCGACTTGGCGGCCGGCTCTCGGCAGGCCACCGAGCTGCCGCTGCCGCATCACAGGTTCAGTCGCCGCCGCGCGACCCCGCCATCCGGCGCAGGCGACGGCGCAGGCGCAGCGGCAGGAAGAACCCCGCCGCGGAGACCACGCTTGCCACGTTCAGGCCGTCGAGTTCGCGCGGATCGCCACGCCAGTGGTCGAGCAGCACCGACCGCCCCGCATTCTCGATCAGCCGCTGCAGCGCCAGCATGAGCAGGAACACGTCGTCGACCTCCCCGAGGAAGGGGATGAGGTCGGGGATGAAGTCGAACGGCGAGACGATGTAGGCGATGGCCGCGAAGACGAGCGCCCGGTCGAGGCGGGCCACCCGGGCATCGGTGATGAGCCCGGCGAGCAACCGCAGGTAGGCGGGAATCTGACGGATCGTCCGCATCACGGAACGCTTCAGCCCCGTACGCGGTCCGCTCTCCGGATCTCGGCGGCGGCGGGAGGTCATGGCCATAGAACGCTCAGGAAGAGACAGGACCGGGTGAACCCCCCGGCGGCGGCTGGGGCGGCGATGGCGGCGGAGCGGTTGGCGAGCCGGCGGCACCCGCGGTCGCACCCGCGGTCGCACCCGCGGTGCCGGGCGGCGGCGCGCCGATCTGGTCGGCGACAGTACGGGCGGTGGAGACGACGTCGGTGGCCACGGTCTTGGTGGTCTGGGCGACATCGTTCAGCACGCCCATGGCCTTGTTGAGGAAGCCCATGGCCTCCGAGACCGTACCCACGGCCAGTCCACCGGCGCGGAGCGTATCCTCGACGCCGTCGGTGAAGCGCTGAAAGACGTTGGTGACCGGGGCGGGCTTCTCGGCGTACTTGGCCTCGAGAAACTCGACGTAATCGAGCACCTGATAGAGCCGCTCATCGGAGAGCGTCTCGAGTTTGCGGTTGATACGGTCGCGGACGTACGGATTCATGGCTGCCTCCTGGCACGCCCTACGCGGTCAGCCGCGCCAGCGTTTCCGTTCGCCGCGCGCGTCGATGTGACAATATGGCGTGGCGTAACGCGCGCTGCTGTATACACCGAGACCACCGGCCAGTTGCGGGTGCAGCCGCTCGACCCAATCGACGGCCTGCTCAACGCGGTAGGCATCGAAGATGGTCAGCCGGCCATCGCCATCGGCGTCGATGGCCACGTCGGCGGCGTCCCCGTACAGGTGACGCGAGTCGCGGGCCGACCCTTCGACGCTGGCGTTGTGCAGCGGGGTGCGGAACCCGCTGTGCACTTCGAGCGTGAAGTCCATGCGCTCCTCACCACGGCGACGCGCGAGTTCCCCCAGCACCAGCTCGATCTTGTCGAGCACCCGCGGGTCGACGGCCACGTACCGCGGCCACATGGTCTGCCGGTCGTGCGTGACGAAGTCGCGCACCCTAAGGTGCCGCGTGAGCGGCAGGTCGAGGTGGGCCTCGTGCACCTCGGCGAAGCCTTCTGGCGTATCGGCATCATCGCCCCGGCTCCACTCGGCCGGGTAGCGGCCGATCTGATAGCCATTGAGCGTACTGCCCAGCTTGAGTTCGAAGGGGACCAGCACGGCCAGCCGCGGCTCGGCAACGCGCTGGGTGACACCGGCGCGCGTGACCGCGAGTTCGTAGAAGCCGGGCTGCAGCGGCGCCAGCAGGGTATCGCCATCGAGCGGCCGCATGACATCGGCCGATTCACCGGTGCCGACGGCCACCCACTGGTACGAGAAGCCCAGCAGGTCGCCGCGGGCGCGGAGCGGGAACGCCAGTCGCTCGCCGGCGCGCACGAACATCATGCGCACCTCGCCGCTCACCCCCCTGGTTTCGGGGCCGGCATCCACCCGAGGTACCGCGCGCTTGGCGCTTTCGGCCGACGAGTCGGCCATGAGGGCCCCCGGCGGCTGATAGGCGATGGCGGCCACGATGGCGGCAGCCCCGCTGAGGATGAGCGCCGTCCGGCGACGAATCACAGGCTCCCCCACCGCGCGCGCGTGCCGCGCACATCGATATGCACGAAGGGGCCATGCACGGCATTCGCCTTGTAGATACCGATGCCGCCCACGAGGTCGGGGTGCGCCCGCTCGACCCGTTCGGCGGCGTCGGCGAGCACCTTGGCGTCGCGCGTATCCACACGCCCGTCGCCATTGAGGTCGCTCATCCAGTCGCGGTCACCATTCACCACGTAGACATCGGCCGCATCGCCATACTGATGGCGGCTGTCGGAGGCCCGGCCACCGGCGCCCACCCCTTGCGCGTTGTACTGCGGGGTGCGGAACCCGGACATGACCTGCAGCCGGCGCGCCGGAAATCCAGCGGCACGAAGCTCGGCAAGCACCAACTCGAGCTTGTCGATGAGCGGCTCGCGCAGAACCAGATACTTGGGCCACACCGTGGCCTGATCCTTGGTAAGGAAGTCCCCGAGCCGGAAATGCTCGGAGATGGGGGTGTCACGGTTGGTGGCAGTGACTTCGAGGAACCCTTCTGGGTTCCGATAGGCTGCGGAACGCGCCGACCGCGCTTCCGACGGGAACATGCCGATGCGGTAGGCGCCAATGCGCCCCTTCACCTTGTCGGAGAAGGGGCGCATGGTGATGAAGTGGAACGGGCCGGCCGAATCGGTGGCCGCGTAGACCCCGGCCCGATGCACGGCGCTGTCGCCGAACAGGTCGCGCAGCACCGGCAGGGTCATGGCGCGCGACGGGCTCAGGAACCGGGCCCGCAGTTTGTGGCTGCGTCCGCGGAGCGAATCGAGCAGGGAGGCACGGGGCGCGGCCGCCGTCGCGGCGGCTACGGGGCGCGGCGCATCGGTGCGCCCGGTCTCGGTGGCCCGACCCGGGCGCGCGAACGCCACGAGGCCCGCGCACGCGAGCGCGCCCGCAGTCAGTCCAATGGACCGGCGGGTGCGACGCGAACGCGAGGGCCGCGGTGAACTATCGGGAGACGCCGTACCGGCGTTGGACGGGAGCTGGGTCACGAAGTCGGGTCTGGCATTCGATCGGAGTCCGTCGCCGTGCAAGGCGCCGTTCCTGCCTGTATCGACGATCGAAGGCACGTGAGGGAAATATAGCGGGTCCCGTCTGCGATACCGCGCCGGTCAGGGTTTGGTTCCCTCGGGGACCCACAAGTCCGGACGCGGTCGACGCGCCGAATCCCACCCGGCCCTGCGCCACCGAACATCCCGGTCCCTGGCGGGGTTAGATTGCGCTCGCGCTGTCCCCCCTGCACCCCTCGGAGACCGATGTCCGCTCGACCGTCGCGCGCCGTGGCCCTCATCATCCTCGATGGATGGGGGTACCGCGAAGATTGTGAGGCCAACGCCATCTGCCAGGCCGACACCCCCAATTGGGACCGGATCTGGTCGCACCCCTCCCGCACGCTCCTGACCGCATCGGGCCGCGCGGTGGGTCTCCCGGACGGCCAGATGGGGAACAGCGAGGTGGGGCACCTCAATCTGGGGGCCGGCCGCGTGGTGATGCAGGACCTGGTGCGCATCGGCACCGCCATCGAGGACGGGTCATTCTTCCGCAACCCGGCACTGCTGGCGGCGTGCGCACAGGCGCGAGACGGCGGCGGTACCCTGCACCTCGTGGGGCTGCTTGGCGATGGTGGGGTGCATGCCCACGACGCCCACCTGCTGGCGCTGGTGGAACTGGCGGCCCACGAGCGGGTGCCGCGGGTGATGCTGCACGCCATGCTCGACGGCCGGGATACGCCGCCGCGCAGCGGGCTCGCCTACCTCACGGAGGTACTGCGACGCATCGAGGGACGCGCCCACCTGGCCTCGGTGAGCGGCCGGTACTACGGCATGGACCGCGACAACCGGTGGGAACGTACGGGACTCTGGTACCGCGCCGCCGTATCGGGTGAGGCGCCCGTGGAAACTGACGCGATCGCGGCGCTGCAGCGCGCCTACGATGCCGGAACCACCGACGAATTCGTGAAGCCGTGGGTGATGGCCGGCCCCGATGGCGGCGTGCTCGCCCCCATGCGTGACGGCGACGCCCTGATCTGCTTCAACTTCCGCAGCGACCGCATGCGGCAGACGCTGCGCGCGCTGGCGATGCCCGACTTCACCGGCTTCGACACCGGGGTGCGCCCCGCCGTGCACGTCACCACGATGACGAGCTACGACGACGCCTTTCCCTTCCCGGTGGCCTTCGCCCCCCAGTCCATGCGACACCTCGTGGGCGAAGTGGTGGCCGACGCGGGGCTGACGCAGTTGCGCACCGCCGAGACGGAGAAGTACCCGCACGTGACGTTCTTCTTCAACGGCGGGCGCGACGAGCCCTTCCGCGGCGAGGACCGGCGCATGGTGGCGAGCCCCAAGGTGGCCACCTACGATCTCCAGCCCGAAATGAGTGCGGCCGGCGTGTGCGACATTCTGTGCGACGCGCTGGCCAACCGCACGCACGACTTCATGCTCTGCAACTTCGCCAACACCGACATGGTGGGACACACCGGCTCGATGCCGGCAGCGATTGCGGCCGCCGAGGCCGTGGACGCGTGCCTCGGTCGCATCCTGGAGGCGGCGGCAACGGGCGGGGCGCGGCTCATCATCACCGCCGATCACGGCAACGCCGATCTGATGGTCGACCCGGTGACGCACCAGCCGCACACGGCGCACACCACCAACCCGGTGCCGCTCGTGGTGCTCGACCCCGACGAGGTGGCGCCGCTCCGCTCCGGCGGGGCCCTCTGCGACGTGGGGCCGACCGCGCTGGCGCTCCTCGGTCTGGCGCTCCCCCCCGAAATCACCGGGCGCGACCTGCGCGACCGATGACCGCCCTTCGTTCATCTCTCCGTTTTCCGATGCGTGTGCCTTCGCTGCTCCGGACCACCGGCCTTGCCGGCCTGTTCGCCCTCGGCCTGCTGCGCCCCGCCACGGCGGCGGCGCAGGTGGGTCACCTGCCGTCCAACAGCCCGTACGAAGACTTCAAAATCGGGCAGACGCTGACGATCATGGGCGGCTGGCTCTCGATGCAGCGAGATCCGGCCAAGGTGGCCGCCGATGCCTCGTGGCTGGCGGCGCTCCGCTATGACATCGGCGTGGGAGGCCCCGCGTCGCTGTTCGTGCGCTACACCGGCTCGCCGTCGCAGCGGCAGCTGCTCGTGCCCACCAACCCGCGGCCGACGCGCGTCGTGGGCACGCCGTCGGTGACCACGCATCTGGTGGACGGCGGACTCGATATCGCGCTCACGGGCAAGAAGACCTGGCGGCGCCTGCTGCCGTCGGTGAACGGTGGCGTCGGCGTCGTGAGCGACTTCGCGGCGGCCGACACCGGCGGCTATCAGTTCGGCACCAAGTTCGCGTTCAGCTACGGCTTCAGCATGCGCTACATCACACGCGGCGGACCGCAGTTCCGCGTGGACCTGACGAACTTCATCTGGCAGTACCAGTATCCCGACCGCTATTTCGTGCTCGCCTCGGATACCACCGCCGTCCTCGCCGACACCCGCAACCGTTCGGCGTGGCGCGGCAACTGGGGGCTGAGCGCCGGCGTGTCACTACCCATGTTCCGCTGACCGCCTGCCCGCGCCGCGCGCCATGCCACGCTCCTCGCTCACCCGCCGCGTGATCTTCGCCGCCGCGCATCGCTATCGCCGCCCCGACTGGAGCGACCAGGAGAACGCCGACGTCTTCGGCGCCTGCGCGCACCCCAACTATCACGGTCACACCTATGTGTGCGACGTGACGGTCGCCGGGCCGGTGGATGAGGAGACGGGGTTCGTGGTGGACCTCGGCTTCCTCGACCGCGTGCTGCAGCGTGAAGTGCGCGACCGTTTCGATCACCGCAACATCAACCTCGACGTGCCGGAGTTCGGCGACGGACGGCTGATTCCCACCGGCGAAAACCTGTCGCGCTTCATCTGCGAACGGGTGCAGGCGGCGCTGGCGCACACCACCGCGCGCGTGGTGCGCGTGCATCTGGCCGAAGACGCAACCCTCAGCAGCACGTACGAGGTGGACGCGTGAACGGTGCGGTCGGACGGGGGTTGGTGCTGGGCGGCGTGTTCGCCCTGAGCGCGTGCGCGCGCAGCACCGTGCAAGCCCCGGTGGGGCCGCATCGCCCGGAGCCGATCGCGCCGCTGATGATGCCGGCGGCGGAGGTTCCGGCGCCGACCACGCGGGCGATCGTGCAGGGCCTGGTCGACTCGGTGCTCGCCGCGCCGATGTGGCGCAATGCGCGATGGGGCATGCTCCTCGTGGACGCCGAACGCGGCGACACGCTGGTGTCGCACGATGCCGACCGACTGTTCATGCCGGCATCCAATCAGAAACTGCTCACCGGTGCCATTGCGCTGCAGCGGTTGGGGCCCGACTTCCGCTGGCGCACCCCCGTTCTGCTGCACGGCGTGCAGCGCGGTGCCACGTTCCACGGCAATGTACTCGTGCAGGGCAGCGGTGACCCGAGCATCAGCGACGCACTGCGCGGCGGCCGCGCGGCGAGTGCGTTCGATGGTGTGGCCGAGGCGCTGGCACAACGCGGCATCACCCGCATTCGCGGACGCATTGTACCCGTGGGTGATGCCCTGCCCGGCCTCACCACCGGGTACGGTTGGGCCTACGACGATTTCGACTTCGGGTACAGCGCGGCCATCGACGAACTGATGTTCAACGAGGGCGAGCTGACGCTGCGCGTGCGGGCCGGTGCAAAGTCGGGCGCCCGGGTGCAGGTGGAACGGGCGCCCACCCGGCGCTATCCGGCGCTGGCGGTGGAGGCGGTCACGCGCGACAGTGCCGTCATCGTTGGCGCGCCGCGTCCGCCCCGACTCGAGGCCGTGTACGACAGCATCGGGCACACGCTGGTGCTGCGCGGGACACTCGCCGTGGGCGACAGCGCGCGGCTCACAGTCGCGTATCGTCATCCCTCCGACGCGTTCGTGGCCGCCTTCGGCGAGGCGCTGGCCGATCGCAGGATCGTCGTGCAGGCGCGCGCGCTCTCGCGGCGTGACACCTCCGGCCGCGCCCCCGATACGCTCGCCGTGATTGAATCGGTGCCCTTCACCGATGTGCTGCGGCGCATGCAGAAGCCGTCGCAAAACCAGATCGCCGAACTGCTGTTCCGCACGGTGGCGCTGGCCACCACCGGCAGCGGGTCGGCGGACAGCGCGCAGGCCGTGGGCGCGCGGACACTTGCCGAGTGGGGCGTGACGGCCGCCGATGCCGCGTACCGCGATGGTAGCGGCCTCTCGCGGCATGACTACCTGACACCGCGAGCGGTCGTGAACGTACTCGACGCCATGCGCCGCTCGCCGTGGGCGGCGCTCTATCGCGAGGCGCTGCCGCTGGCCGGCGTCGACGGGACCATCGGCAACCGGATGCGTGGCACACCGGCGCAGGGCAACGCGCAGGCCAAGACCGGCACCCTCGACAAGGCGCGGGCGCTGTCCGGCTATGTGACCACGGCTGACGGGCGCCTGGTGCTGTTCTCGCTGCTGGCCAACAACTTCACCGTGCCCACCCGCGAAGTGGAGCGGGTGCAGGACCTGCTGGTGAGCACACTGGCCGGCCGACCACTCGATGCCCCCAGCGCCGTGACACGCCGGTGAGCCGCCGGTGACCGACCGCACGCAGGGCGACGTGCCCGCCGTTCCGCGCGGACTCGCTTACGCCGATGCGCTGGCGGCGGTGCTGCAGTTCGGCGCCCGCCCCACGCCCGCCCACACGCTCCCACTCGAGGCGGCCCTCGGCCGTGCGCTCGCCGCCGAGGTGGTGAGCCGGGTGGCGCTGCCTCCGTGGGACAACGCCGGCATGGACGGCTATGCCGTGCGACGCGCCGACGTGCTCGGCGCGAGCGAGGCTGCCCCACGGGTGCTCCCGGTGCTGGGCACGAGCATGGCCGGCGCCGATGCGACCACACTCCCCGAGGTACGCGCCGGCACCGCGCTGCGCATCATGACCGGGGCGCCCATGCCGCCGGGGGCCGACGCGGTGATTCGCGTGGAGGACACCGACGGCGGCGAAGCGAGGGTGTGCATCACCGGCGATCGCGATGCGCTGGGGCGCGGCAACGTCCGCCCGCGCGGCGAGGATGTCGCCGCCAATCAGCTGCTCTTTGCCCCTGGCACGTCGCTGCGCGCAGCGCATCTCGGGGTGTTGGCCTCGGTGGGGGCGTCGACGGTTTCGGTGCATCGCGCCCCGCAGGTCACCATCGTGTCGAGCGGCGACGAACTGGTGCTGCTCGACCGCTTCGCCGAGGTGGAGGCAGGGCGCCGGATCGTGTCGTCGAGCCATTACGCGTTGCCGGCGCTGCTGCGCAGTGCCGGCGCCGAGGTGACCGTGGCGCCGCTGGTGCCCGATACGCTGGAGGCCCTCTCGGCGGCGCTGGCGGCGGCCATCGACGGCGGCTGCGACCTGCTGCTCACCACTGGGGGCGTCTCGGTGGGGGCGCATGACTTCACCCGTGAGGCGTTGGCCGCCCTGGGCGGGACGCAGCGGTTCTGGCGCGCCCGGATTCGCCCCGGTGGTCCCATCGGAACCGGCGAGGTGCGCGGGGTGCCGTGGATCGGCCTGCCGGGCAATCCGGTCTCCACGCTGGTCACGGCGTCGCTGTTCGCGTGGCCGCTCATCCGGCGGCTCGGAGGGCACGCGGGGGTGTGTCACGTGAAACTGCCGGTGCGCTTGCGCGATGGTGCCGAGACACCGGCGCCACTGACGTATTTCCTGCGGGTGGCGCTCTCGATGGGAGAAGACGGGCAGCTCGAGGCCCGGTTGGCCGGGGCCCAGGGCTCCAACCTGCTCCGGACCATGGCCAACGCCGGCGCCCTGTTGGAGGTCCCCGAAACAGTCTCACGGGTGGAGCCGGGGATGATCCTCCCCGCCATGCTGCTCCCCGATGCGCCCCCGCTGCTTGCGCCGTCCGCCGACGCAGGAAGCCGGCTGTGACCGACTCCGTGGCGCCAGCGCTGGCCGGCCTGCACGGGGCGGAACTCGACGAGGCGCTGGCCCGTCGGTTCACCGTGGCCGATGAGGAGGTCGCGGTGGGAGCGGGCGGGGTGCAGCGCACCTTCACGTTGCGGAAGCCTGCCAACGCCGATCACCTGATCAGCGAGGCCGACTACGTGATGGACGAGCGCCTTCCGTACTGGGCCGACCTCTGGCCGTCGGCGCGAGTGCTGGCCGGCGCGCTGCTGGCCGAGGATGGCCGCGGCCTCCGGCTGCTGGAGATGGGGTGCGGGCTGGGGCTCGACACCACGGCGGCGATGAGCGCCGGCTTCGACGTCACGGCAACCGATTACTACGAGGACGCCATTCACGTGGCGCGGGGAAACGCCGCCCGCAACCTCGGCCGAGAGCCGGCGGCGCGCATGGTGAACTGGCGGCAGTGGCCCGCCGACCTTGGCGTCTTCGATCGGGTGATCGCCGCCGACGTGCTGTACGAGAAGGAGTACGCCACCCTGGTGGGTGACTGCCTGGCCCGCGCACTCGCCCCCGACGGCCTCGCCCTGATTGCCGATCCCGGGCGGCTGGCACTCCCGGCGTTCCTGGAGCACCTGCCGGAAGCCGGGCTGGAGCTGGTGTCGGTGGACCGGGTACCCTTCGAGGAAGGTCCGGTAAAGCAGGAGATCCAACTGCTGCGGATCCGCCGCGTTCAGCCCTCCGCTTCCACCGCCTGATGCAGGATCGCCAGCAGGTCGCTGGCGGCGAACGGCTTGGCCAGCAGCGGGACTTCAGGCATGTCCTGCAGGTCCTGCTCCTGCAACTCATCGTATCCTGAGAAGAACACCGCCGGGACATCGGGCACGATCTCCCGCAGGCGGCGTACGAGATCGGCGCCACCGAGGCCAGGCATGCGCAGGTCCGTGAGCACGACCGCCACGTCGGCGCGGTGGCGGGCGAACAGGCGCAGCGTCTGCTCCCCTTCCCAGTCTCGTGCACTCGCCAGCCATGCCGCTCCAGCAACCGCCGCGTGGTGGAGCGCACCGCCGTGTCGTCGTCCACCAGCAGCACCTCGCGCGAGGAGGCGTCTGGCACGATCGCGTCGTGTGTGCGGGTCCGCAGCGGGCACTCGGCGGTCGGCCAGGTGATGCGCATGGTCGTTCCAAATCCGGGCGCCGACACGACGTCGATGTCGCCACCGGCCTGCGTCACCGCGCCGTACACCACCGCCAGCCCCAGTCCGGTGCCGCGCCCGGTGGGTTTGGTGGTGAAGAACGGCTCGAAGATGCGCGGGCGTGTGGTCTCGTCCATGCCGGTGCCCGTATCGGACACGGTGAGCACCGACTGGGCCCGTTCGGCATCGACGGTGACCGCGATCCGGAGGGTACCCCCGTCGGGCAGCGCGTCGCGGGCATTGAGCACGAGGTTGAGGACCACCTGCTCCATCTGGCTCCGATCGGCGAGCACGCCGGCGTGGGCCACGTCTGCCTGCAGATCGAGAGTGATGGACGTCGGGATCGACGACCGGACCAACGGCACCATGTCCCGCACGAGCGCCGCCAGATCGACCACTTCGCTCACGCGGGACTGCTGGCGGCTGAACGCGAGGAGCTGCCGGGTGAGGTCGGCAGCCCGATCGGCGGTGTGCAGGGCGATCTCGAGGTCGGCGCGGGCTGCCGTGTCGGGCGGCAGGCTGTCGGCCGCCAGCTGCACGGCGTTGCGCATCGCAGCCAACAGGTTGTTGAAGTCGTGGGCAATGCCGCCCGCCAGCTGCCCGATGGCTTCCATCTTCTGAACGATATCGAGCCGTTCCTGCAGTTCGGCGCGCTCCCGTTCGAGTTCGAGGCGCCGGGACTGGTCGCGCCACGACACCACCGAGACACGCCGCCCCTCCACGGTCGCATGGCGGACGCTCACCTCGACTGGCACCGGCGCGCCATCGGGACGCTGGTGCACCCAGTCGAACACGTGCGCCCCCTGCGACAGGGTCTCGATGCCGAGGGCACGGGACTTGGCGTCGGACAACCGGCCGTCCGGCTGGGTCGGCGGCGAAAACTCGGCGGGCCGGTGCCCGACCAGCTGTGACTTTTCAGCGAGGCCGAGGAGTTCGAGCGCGGCCGGATTGCGGTCCACCACTCCGGTGTGATCCGAGATCAGCAAGCCGTCCTGAGAGTGCTCAAAGACGAGGCGAAAGCGGTCTTCCGCTTCCTTCGCGCGCCGTGATGTCCTGCCCGATCGCCACGATGCCAATGGGGGTGCCGTCGGCATCGACAAGGCGGGTGACGTTCCAGATCAGCGTACGGCGCCGCCCGTCGGGGAGGATCGAGGCATCCTCGAAGTTGAGCGTGCGCTTGCCGGCCAGCACTTCGCGGAGGTCGGCGGCGACGGCCTCACGGTGCTCGGGCGCGATGAAGGTCGCGACATAATCGCGGCCCACCGCCTGGTCGCGCGGCGTCTGGAAGAGCACCTCGGCCGCCCGATTCCACACGAAGATGCCGTGATCGGGGCGCAGTCCGACGATCACACCGCCTGCCGTCTCGTTGATCGCCGAGAGCAGCGCCGTATCGGCGGGGGTCGGAAGGCTCGGGAACAGCGTTCGCATGGCACCGCAAGGCGGATGACGGAGCCCCGAGGGCAACATCGACCCCGGTACAGCTCACCCTCAGGACGACCGAGCCACGTGTAGGACGCGCGCAGCGACCAGCGAGGCTTAGGTGTGGCATCGCATCAACACTTCGGCCGCACTGCGAGCGCGGTCCCTCGGAAGACCGCTGGCACCAACCTTCCAGTGGGAGAGAGCATGATGATGCCTCCTCGCACCTCTTTGCTTCGCGGCCCGCTGGTGGTCGTCGCGATTTTCGTCCTCGCCCTGCTGGCGCTGTATCCGGGCGCCTCGCTTCGGGGCCAGAGCGCGCCGTCGATCGGTTCGTCCAGCGCGTCGTCCCCGCGCGCCGCACAGCTGGACGGCGAGGTGACCGACATGTACGTGAAGCGGAAGCAGCTCGAAGTGGTCTATCGGAATACCGGAACCGTGGCCACCGAGATCGTCGGGGAAGTCCAGGTGCGCGACGCCGACGGCGAGTTGGTGGCGACGGTGTCGCTGGTGGAATCCCGCCGGATCGAGGCCGGTCGCACCGAGAAGTTCCGGGTAGCCATGCCGGAGTTGGCGCCGGGGCAGTACACGATCTACGCGGTGGTGGACTTCGGCGGGCCGGAGCTGACGGCGGCCGAAGCGGCGCTGGAAATTCGGCCGTAAGGGCGCAAAACGGCCGAGAACGACCGCTCCGGTCTGTCCCCGGCATGACGCAGGGCCGCCCCGGGCGATAGCCTTGGGCATGCCGATTCGCCATCTGCTTCGCGCCGCCTGGATGGCGGTGCTCCTGTTTCCCACAGCCGTCGTGGCGCAGGACACGACCGCCCGCCCTGCCGCCGACGCCCCTTACCGCGACGCCCGCCGGTCGCCCGCCGAGCGCGCCCGGGACCTGCTCGCGCGCATGACGCTCGACGAGAAGTTCTGACAGCTGTTCATGATTCCCGGCGATCGTGACAACCCCGCGCACGACTATTGCCACGGCGCATTCGGCCTGCAGGTGAATGCGCCGGCGGGGATGCGGGCCGAGGCGCCCCGGTCGGATACGCTGCCGGCGGCGGTGGTGGCCAAGGCGCACACGATGCGCATTGCCGCCCTGCAGCGCTTCTTCGTGGACTCGACGCGGCTCGGCATCCCCATGCTCCCCTTCGAGGAGACGCTGCACGGATTGGCACGCGAGGGCGCGACGACGTTCCCTCAGGCGATCGCACTCGCCGCGTCGTGGGACACGACCCTGATGCAGCGGGTGGCCGCCGCGATCGCCGACGAAACACGGTCACGCGGCATCCGCCTGTCGCTGTCGCCGGTGGTGAACATCGCCAACGATGTGCGCTGGGGTCGCGTGGAGGAGAGACCCGTGGCTCTCGTCGGCCATGGGGCGCGCGTACATCGGCGGGCTCGAGCAGCGCGATGTGGTGGCCACCCCCAAGCACTTCGTGGCCAACGTGGGCGACGGCGGACGGGACAGCTACCCCATCGAAGTCAGCGAGCGTCAACTGCGCGAGCGCTACTATCCGCCATTCCGCTCGGCCATCCGCGATGCCGGCGCGCGCGCCGTGATGAGCGAGTACAACTCGGTCGACGGCTCGCCGGCGTCACAGAACCGTGTGCTGCTCACCGAGGTGCTGCGACGCGGCTGGGGTTTCGAGGGGATCATGATGTCCGATGCGGCAGCGACAGGCGGCGCCACCGTACTGCACCACACCGAAGCCAGCACCGCCACCGCCACGCGGCATGCGCTCGAGTCGGGGCTCGACGTGATCTTCCAGTCCACCTGGGAGCAGCATCGCCCGTATCTCGCGGCGTTCCGCAACGCCGGCATCGCGCTAGCGGTCATCGACAGCGCCGTGGCGCGCGTGCTGCGTCTCAAGTTCGCGCTTGGACCGTTCGACGCGCCATTCGGCGACGCTGAGCGCGCAGCCACGCTCGGCCGCGCATCGTGCGCTCGCGCGCGAGGCGGCGACGGCGGGCATGGTGCTGCTGCGCAATGAACGGGCGCGGTTGCCGCTGTCGTCACGGATGCGACGCATCGCCGTGATCGGTGCCGACGCCACCGAAGGGCGCGTGGGTGGCTACTCCCCGCCCGGCGCGCGCGCCATGACCATTGCCGACGGGATTCGCGCGGGTGCGCTGGCGGGGAGCACTGTGCGGCTCCTTGCCGGCGTGCCTCGGGTGTGGCGTGACCTCACCGTGATTCCGGCCAGCGGGTTCACCACCACGCGCGACGGAGCATCGGTGGCCGGGCTGAGTGCGACGTACTGGCCCAACGTCTCGATGGAAGGCGAACCAGCCAGTACCCGCATCGATCCGCAGGTGGACTTCGGCTGGACGCTCAACTCGCCGGGGCGCGGCCTGCCCTTCGACTGGTACTCGGCGCGATGGACGGGCGTACTCACGATTCCGCCCGGCGGTGTGCGTACCCTCGCGGTGGAAGGAAACGATGGCTACCGCCTCTGGGTGAACGACACGCTGCGCATTGACCGGTGGCGCAAGGCATCGTACGGCACCCAGCGCGCCAGCGTACGACTCGCCGGCGGCACACGGCATCGGCTGCGCCTCGAGTTCTTCGAGGCCACCGGCGGCGCGCGGCTCAAGCTGCTGTGGGACGCCGGGGCGATCGACCGGCGGGAGGAGATCATCGCCGAGGCCGCGCGTGAGGCACGCCTGAGCGATGTGGCGATCGTGGTGGCCGGTATCGAGGAGGGCGAGTTCTGTGACCGCGCGTTGCTGGAGCTTCCAGGAAGGCAGGAGGATCTGATCCGCGCCGTAGCTGCCACGGGCACACCGGTGGTGGTGGTGCTAGTGGGCGGCAGCGCCATCACCATGCCGTGGCTCGAGCAATCCGACGCCGTGCTGCAGGCGTGGTATCCCGGGCAGGAGGGCGGACACGCCGTGGCCGATGTGCTCTTCGGCCGCACATCGCCCTCGGGGCGCCTCCCGCTCACGTTCCCGATGCACGAGGGGCAGGTGCCGCTGTACTACGCCCACAAACCGACCGGGCGCGGCGACGATTACCTGGACCTCACGGGGCAACCGCTCTTCCCGTTCGGGCACGGGTTGAGCTACACCACGTTCGCGTATCGTGATCTGCCGGTAGACGTGCGGCCGGCATCGGACTCGGTGGCGCTGCGGGTGTCATTCAGCGTGCAGAACACCGGTACTCGGGACGGCCATGAGGTCGTGCAGCTCTACCTGCGTGACGTGCTCGCACGCGTGGCACGGCCGGTGATGGAGCTGGCGGGGTTCGCACGCGCGCGGTGGCCGCCGGTGCGTCGCACCGTGTCACGTTCGAGGTGCGGCGGTCGCAGCTGCAGTTTCTTAACGACGCCACGCAGCTGGTGAAGGAGCCGGGCACGTGGCGCGTGATGGTCGGCGCGTCGAGCAAGGATATACGGCTGCGGCGGGAGATTGTGGTGCCATGAGCGAGTGTTGAACCACTGGGAAGCAGGAAGGAGGGTGTCAGGAGGGAGGGAGCAACCACTGCTCACCCCTTCCTGACACCCTCCTTCCTGCTTCCCGGTGGTTGAACCGTTCCCCCCGCGAGGCCGCGCTGGCTCAGCCCGCGCCCACTCCCACCCCACTCAGCCTCGCCGCCACCACCTCGGAGATATCCAGCACGGGCACGTCCTTCCCCGCACCCGTCACCCCGTCGTTGATCATGGTCATGCAGAACGGACAGGCCACGGCGATCTGATCAGCGCCGGTGGCGAGCAGTTCTTCCGTTCGCTCCACGTTGACGCGCTTGCCGACGTTCTCTTCCATCCACATGCGGCCGCCACCGGCGCCACAGCAGAGGCCGCGGCTCTTGGTGCGCGCAGGCTCCACCAGCTCCACCACCGGCAGTGCCTTGCGTAGCGTGTTGCGCGGCGCGTCGTAGATGTCGTTGTAGCGCCCGAGATAGCAGGAATCGTGGTACGCGATCTTGAGCCGCTGCCCATGCTCGGTGTCGAGCGGCACACGCCCGGCCGCGAGCAGCCGTTCGATGTACTCGGTGTGGTGGATGACCTCGTAGTGCCCGCCCAGATCGGGGAACTCCTTGCCCATCTGGTGGAAGCAGTGCGGGCAGAAGGTCACGATGGTCTTGAGCTCGTAGCCGTTCAGCGTTTCGATCACGCCCTTGGCGAGCATCTGGTACAGGTACTCGTTGCCCATGCGGCGCGCGGGGTCGCCGTGGCAGGTCTCCTCCTGCCCCAGGATCGCGAACTTCACGTCGGCGGCCTGCATGATGCGCGCGAACGCCACCGTGATCTTCTTGGCGCGGTCGTCGAACGAGCCCATGCACCCCACCCAGAACAGGATGTCGGGCTTCTCCCCCGCCGCGGCCATCTCGGCCATGGTGGGGATGTTCATGCCTTCGGCCCACTGCTCACGGTCGGACGCGCTGAACGCCCACGGGCTGCCGTTCCGCTCGAGACTCGTGAGCGCCGGCTGCAGCTCCTCGGGGAAGCGCGACTCCATGAGCACGAGATCGCGGCGCAGTTCGTTGATGATGTCCAGCTGGTCGATGCTCACCGGGCACTCCTGCACGCAGGCGCGGCAGCTCGTGCAGGCCCAGAGCTCCTCCTCGGTGATCCAATCGTCGAGCAGCTTCTTGTCGAGCACGGCCTGCTGCTCGGCGGTGGCAGTACCACCGCCGGCGGCCACGGCGTCGAGCACGGTGGCCTTCTCGGTGAGGCGCGCCCGCGTCTTGACCACGATCATGCGCGGCGAGAGCAGCTTGCCGGTGGTGTTGGCGGGGCACACGGACGTGCAGCGACCGCATTCGGTGCACGAATAGCCGTCGAGCAGGTTCTTCCACGACAGGTGCTCGATGTCGGACGCGCCGAACTGCTCGGCGTCCTCCGCCTCGAGGTCCATGGGCCGCATGGCGCCCACGCGCCCCGGACCGCTGGTGTTGGAGAACCACACGTTGATGAGCGACGTGAGGACGTGCAGGTGCTTCGACGCCGGCAGGTGGTTCAGGAAGTACAGGATGAGCACGGCGTGAATCCACCACGACACGCGGGCCATGGTGTGCGCGGCCTCGACGGACAGGCCGCTGAACAGCGGCAGCAGCAGGCCCGTGATCACACGCCCGGTGGTATCGGCGCCCGGCTGCATGGCATCGCCCACGAAGAGCAGCAGCAGCGTGACCATGAGCGTCGCGATCATGCTCAGGATGAACACGGCATCGGCCCCGCTCACTTCGTCGAACCGCTTCGGCTTGATGACGAGGCGGCGATAGAGCAGGTACGCCACCGGGATCAGCACGAACACCGCGAACACTTCCTGCGAGAACACGTACGGCACGTACAGGAAGCGCGGCAGGATCACGTCCCACGTGAAAGGCGTGAAGAGCCCCTGGATCATGATCTCGATGGTGCCGAGACCGAGCACGCAGAAGCCCCAGAATACGAGGGCGTGCATCATGCCGCCGAGCGGTTCCCGGAGGATCTTGGACTGCCCGAGGCCGATGAGCAGGAAGTTCTTGGTGCGAACATCCGGGTGGTCCGTGCGCACTTCCGGCTTCGCCAGCTTGAGCCACCGGACGAGCCGTTGGGCGCTGCGGGCGAAGAACCCGAGGGCGACGGCGAGAATCGCCGCGAAGACGAAGTTCGACAGGGTCATGACGCGAAGCTAGGGAGCGGGGACAAGGCCGACAAGGATTCGCGTGGGTGGGATGCGGAGCATGACGGCGCGGAACACGCTCCCCGAAAACGAGAGAGTCGCCGCTCCCCGCCCCCGAAATCCGGAGGGAGAAACGGCGACCGTATCCCGCGCATCGACGCGATCAGCCTTGCGCCTTGGCCTGCCGCACGGCCTGCGTGAGCGCCGGCATGACCTCGAACACGTCCCCCACGATGCCATAATCGGCAATCTTGAAGATCGGGGCGTCCTTGTCCTTGTTGATCGCCACGATGGTCTTGGAGGTGCGCATGCCGGCCAGATGCTGGATGGCGCCCGAGATGCCGACCGCGATGTAGAGGTTCGGACTCACGTTCCGGCCCGTCTGCCCGATCTGATCGGAGTGCGGCCGCCAGCCCTCGTCGGTCACCGCACGCGTGGCCCCGACGGCCGCGTTTCCGAACGCGTCCGCGAGATCGTCGCACAAGCGGAAATTCTCGGCGGCCTTGAGCCCACGCCCGCCGGCCACGATCACCGGCGCGTCGTTGAGATCGATCTTGCCGGTGTTGCCCTGCTTGAGCTCGACGACCTTCACCCGCGAGGCCGACGGATCGGTGGCGCTCGTGATGGCTTCGGTGGCCAGCGGTCTGGCGTTGGCCGCCGGCTGGAACGCCGCCGGACGCACCGAGAGCACCGCCGGCGCACCCGTGAGGGCCAGCGTGGCGATGGTCTTGCCGTTCATGTTGAAGTGCTGCCCCAGCACCGTCCCGCCATCCACCGTGAAGCCCGTGAGGTCGGGCGCGAGGCCAGCACCCACCTTGGCCGCCACGCGCGGGGAGAGATCACGCCCCTGGGCAGTGGCGCTGAACACGGCGTAGCCATACGTGCCGCTGCCGAGCCGCTGAGCGAGCGTGGCCGCCAGCGCCTCGGGGTTGTACTGCGCGAACCCGGCATGTTCGAGCACGAGCACACTGTCTGCGCCGTACTCGGCGAGCGCCCCGGCCTTGGACGCAATCCCCGCGTCGCCCGCGAGCACTGCGTGCACACTGCCGCCGCCGGACAGATCGGCGAGTTGACGCCCGGCCGTCACGGCCTCCAGCGACACCTTGCGCAGGTCGCCCGCGCGGACTTCGGCAAAAACGAGAACGTTGGCCATGGTCAGAGCACCTTCGCTTCAGTCTGGAGGAGACGCACCAGTTCGGGCACGGCCGCGGCACTGTCGCCGAGAATGCGACCCGCCGCGCGCTCCGGCGGCAGCGCCATCTTCGCCACGCTCACCTTGATCTCGCCAAGCTGCGCCGGCTTGACATCGAGCGGCTTCTTTTTAGCTGCCATGATGCCCTTGAGCGACGGCAGCCGTTCCTTGTTGAGGCCGTCGTCGATGGTGAGCAGCGCCGGCAGCGGGAATTCCACCACCTCGCTGGCGCCTTCAAGCTGCCGCTCCGCGCGCCCCGTCCCACCCGTGATGTCGAGCTTGCACACGTTGGTCACGCACGGCAGGTCGAGCAGTTCGGCCACCATGGGCCCCGTCATCTGGTTCATGGAGTCGATGGCAATGCGACCGAACAGCACCAGATCGTAGCCACCCTCCTTGAGCTCGGCCGCCAGCGCGCGCGCCACGGCGAGTCCATCGGCAGGCGTGGCCGTCGCCTGCAGCAGCACCCCACGGTCGGCACCCATGGCCAGCGCCTTCCGGATCTGCTCCTGGGCCGAATCCGGGCCGAGGCTGAGCACGACGACCTCGCCGGCGTTGTTGTTCTTTTCCTTGAGCTGCAGGCCCGCTTCGATGGCCCACAGGTCGAAGTCGTTGACGTCGTACTTGAGCCCCGCCTCGTCCACACGCGTGCCATCGGCCGCGATCGCGAACTTGGTTTCCATCACGGGGACACGCTTGATGCACACGGCGATCTTCACCGCGGTTGCTCCGTTCGAATGTCAGGGAGGATGGGAACGCTACGCGGGGGAAGCTAGGGAGCGGCACCAGCGTGGGCAATGCTCCGCCCTCTTGAATGCGACGCGAACGTCGCATCTTCGCCGCAGCCCGTGCCGGGAGACCAGCCGGGAGGACACCGCCCGGCGTTCCAGACCCGCCACATGCGACCGGGCCCTCCATTGGGAGGGCCCGGTGGACTTCGCTCAGCGAGTGACGCTCGGCTCAGCGCCCGAAGTTCGGGTTGGCCAGCTTTTCGACGTCCGGCAACGGCCAGCAACGCTGATCGCCGTACACGCCGCCCTTGGCGTAGAGGGTACCGGCGGCCGGCACCTGCGGCAGGTTGAAGCGCTTCACATCGAACCAGCGGTTCCCCTGCAGGAACAGCTCGCGGCGGCGCTCTTCCGCCACCGCGGCGTCCACGTTGGCCGTTTCCTGCGCGGTAAGCGGCGGCAGCGCCACCCCCGTTCGGGCCCGCAGCGTGTTGAGAATGGCGACTCCGGCAGCTCCGCCCCGCGCTTCGGCAAGGATGAGCTGCGCCTCGATACCCGTCGCGATGGGATACGTCGCCACGAGGCTCGCAAACTTGTTCTGGTTCCACAGCCGGTTGATCTGATCCGGCGCCGTGCGGCCGAGATCCGTGACCGACACGCGCGGGTCACCGAGCGTGCGGTACGCCGGCGCCACGCTGGTGGCGTTCGACTGGTTCACCTGCTGGAAAATGCGATTGTTGCGGCGGCCGATGGTGGCGTCGGCGGTGGCATTGTACACGAAGCCCACCGGCACCTGGGCGGCGTCGTCGGCCGCGCCGGGCTTCTGCCCCCGGTTGATGCGCGCGCGCGCCCGGCCCACGTAGGCGAGGTTGAGCACGTTGGCATCGCCGGCCGCGGTGGCCGCGGTAATGGCCCGCGTGAAGCGCACCTCCGCCGAGTCGAACAGCTGCGCCGGCGTGAGGGCGCTGCCCAGGCCGATCACGCCTTCACAGAAACCCTCACCCAGCAGCACGAGGCTGAAGCCCGCCATGGCCGAGTTCAGGGCGATGAGACGCTGCCGATTGGGGACCTGCGCGTCGGTCCATTCGGAGAGCCGCTGCACCGCCTGATCGTTGGTGTAGCGCGCCGTATTGATGGGCGTGTACACCCCGATCCCTTCACACCCGCTCGTCGAGTAGAGGGCATCCACGGCTTCCACGTTGCGGCGGTCGTAGTTCCAGCGCGCCGCCGTCTGCGTGGCATCCACGAGCTCGCCGGCGGCCAGTCCGCTGGCCACCACGTAGCCACCCAGCGCGCATTCGTAGTCGGCCACGGCGCTGGCCGACATGAGTGCCGCGTTGGCCGGCGCCAGAAATGCCTCTTCGGCCAGACGGCTCGGGGTCTGCACCGTGAGCAGGCGATCGAAGTTGCCGCAGGCGGCCGTGAGGCCGAGCGACACGACCGCCGTCAGGACCTTCATCGTGTTTCGCATGATGGTCAGAAGTTGAAGTTGACGGTGGTCACGAACTGACGGAGCTGCGGCAGCACGTTCTGCTCCCACTGGCCGAAGGCGCCACCGCGGGTACCGCCGTTGAACGACGCCTCCGGTTCGATGCCCGGGAAGTTCGTCCAGAGGCCGAGGTTGCGGCCGGCCACGGTGATCGAGGCGCGCGTGGCCCCCACGCGGCGCGCGAAGGTGCCGGGCAGCGTGTACGTGGCAGACAGCTCGCGGAAGCGCGCGAAGCTGGCGTCATGAATGAGGTGATGCGTGAACGCCGTGCCGGCCTGCACCGCGGCCAGCTGCGCCCTGTCGGTGACCTCGTCGGGGTAGTACAGCTCACGGCAGAGCACGAAGGCACCGCAGCGCACGCGGTAGTTGCCGTCGAGCTTCTTGTAGCCGCCGCGCCAGTCGACGAACGCGTTCACGCGGAGGTTCTTGAACATGGTGAGACCGGCCGAGAACGAGCCTTCCTGCATGGGCACCGAGTTGCCGAGGAAGACGCGCGGCGCCTGCGCGCAGGCAATGGTGCCGCCTGCGCCGTTGTCGCACAACACGTTCGTGGCGCGGCGGGTCGTGGCGTCGTAGTCGGCGCTCACGATGCGGCGGTCCCACCAGGCCCCCGGCGCGAAGCCCACGCGGTGCCCGATGTTGCTGGACAGCGATACGAAGTCGGTCGAGCCACCGAGCGACGCGATGTTGTACGCGGTCGTCGAGCCGCTCAGCGTCAGGTCGAGCGACAGGTTGTCGCGGCGCAGCGGCGTGCCGCGCACGACCCACTCGAGCCCCTGCCGATCCACCTGACCGGCGTTGAACAGCTGCAAGCCGGGGAAGCCGTTCGACGGCGGGGCCTGGCGCGACAGAATGGCGTCACGGGTGGAGCCGCCGAAGTACGTGACCTCCAGCCCCACACGGTCATTCCACAGCCCGGCGTCGAACCCCAGCTCGAGCTCGGTGCTACGCTCCGGACCCAGGTCGGCGTTACCGGCCGACGACGGCGTGAGAAAACCGCCCGCCGCCGTGTAGGTGCGAATGGCGTCGAAGGCGCCCGGCTGGAGCCCCGACGCGCCGTAGGCGGCGCGCAGGCGCAGCTGATTCACGAACGCCGGAATGGGGAGCGACGGCTCCTCGCTCACCACCCACGAGGCGCTGAGCTTGGGATACGTGACGGCGTCGAAGTTCGTGCCGAAGGCCGAGTTGTCGTCGGTACGCACCGCTCCCGTGAGGAAGAGCCGATCGTTCCAGACGAGCTGCTGCTGGATGAACGCGCCCACGGTGTTGTTCTGCGTCAGCTCGTCGGCGCCCACGTTGCGGATGGCTGCCGATGAGATGGAGGTGAGCCCCACGGCGGGGAACGTCGTGCCGCTGATGGAGCGGAAGCGCGTCTGCCGCAGATAGATCTGCCCGCCAACCGACGTGACGCTCTTGAGCGACGACGACGGCTGGAATTCGGCATTGGCGACGTAGTCGTACGACGTGAGCGTCACATCGCGCGTACTGGCCGAGATCGCGCCGGCGGTCGGCAGCCCCGACCCGGCGAACGCCGCGAAGGTGGCGGCGATGAGGTCGTTGCGCGGCGTCCGGTCCTCGTTGTTCTCGGCCAGCCGGTCGAGGCCCACGATGAGCCGGTGGTTGAGCCACTTGGTCGGGCGATTGGTGAACTGGAAGCTGCCCGTGAAGCGATCGGCGTCCTGGAACACGTCGTACGCGTCGTAGTAGGCGTTGGGCGGCCCCGAACGGAAGCCCAGCTGCGGATTGCCCGGCGTGCGTGAATTCACCCCGACGCCGCCGAAGAGAAAGGACGGAGACGAGAACAGGGTACCCCAGACCGCTCCACCACCACCGGACTCGAACGGCAGGTACGTGCGCCCCGTGGTGTAGCCGAGGCTCGTCTGCAGGTCGACGCTCGGCGAGGGGTTCGCCTGCAAGTTGACGCGCAGATTGGTGCGACGGAGGCGATTGACGCGTTCGGCGCCCTGGTTCTCCTCGTACCCCCCACCCACGTAGTAGCGCACGGCGTTGGTGCCACCGGAGACCGACATCTGGATGTCCTGCAGCTGCCCGCTGGTGAAGACATCGTTGCCGAAGCGTGCGTTGAGCGAGTCGTTGAGCTGGCGTGTGGAGATGCTCACCGTGTCGAGCGCCGTGGCGCTACCGGCGCGCGGGACGGTGCCGTAGTTGTCCTCGAAGCGATTGAGCCAGTTGGGTACCCAGCTGGAACCGCCGCGCGCGGTCACGTTCCACACCGGGCGGCCCGCCGCGCCCTTCTTGGTGATGATCTGGATGACGCCGTTGGAGGCTTCGGTGCCAAAGAGCGTGGCGGCGGCCGGGCCCTTGATGACTTCGATGCTTTCGATGTCATCGGGGTTGAAGTCGTTCCAGCGCGAGATCGAGGCCGAGCCGAACCCCTGATTGCTCGGCCCGGAGGCCTGCGTGTTGTCGACGCGCACGCCGTCCACGTAGATCAGCGGATCGTTGGAGAGCGAGAGCGAACTGGCGCCGCGCACGCGGATGCGCGAGCCCGTGCCCACCTGCCCCGAGCTGGCCACGATGCTCACGCCGGCGGCGCGTCCGTTGAGCAGTTCCTGAAACGAGTTCACCGGCTGGGTGGCCACGACTTCGGCCGCGTTCACGGTGCTGACGGCGTTGCCGATGGCCCGCTTCTCGGCCACGCCGGCGGTGCCCGTCACGACCAGCGACGTGAGCTCCATGGCCCGCTCGGTCAGGGCGATGCGGACGCTGGCGGCGCCGATGGTGGCCGCGACCGTCTTGGGGACGAAACCGATTCGGCGCACAGTGAGCTGGACCTCGCCGGAGCCGGTCAGCCCGGCAAAGCGGAACCGTCCGGCGGCGTCGGTGGTGGTACCGATGTTGCGCCCCTCGACGGCGATCTGGGCGTCGGCGACGGGCGCCCCGCTCCGTTCATTGACGACGGTACCGGCAAGGGTGCCGGTCGCCTGGGCGACCGCGGCGGTGGGGATAAGCTGTACCGCGACGGCGAGCAGGACTGCGGTCCACGGAAACCGCAACCGGCCCGCGACGTCGCGGACGACAGATGGCAGCATGCACCTTCTCCTGACAGAGGGGACTACACGATTGGCGGGCAATGGTGGGCAGAAGTTACGGCTTCGCTGGGGGGTGGCAAGGCGCGAACCCCGTCGATGGAACGAACTTTTCGACCCGATGTGACGGCACGCGGCTCGTCCCACCGACGAGCAGTGCTCCCAGCCGTACCCAGCGCTCGGAGTCTTGCGTTTTCCCGGGGGGGGTAGCTTCGCCATGTCGAGTTGCTCGACCAATCCCGGTTTTCTCCAACTGCCGAGGTGACGATGACCATCAAGCGGATAGTCCTGCTCGCGCTGTGCCTCCTTGCTGTCGTGGCGATCAGTCCGGTGTTGAACGACGGTGTTGATGGCGGTCGCATGTTGACCGCCCAGGAGCTGCCCTGTGATGGAGACTGCGGCGGCGGGGAAGGCGGTGGGGGGGGATGTCAGCAGACCTGCTCGCCGATGCCCGCCGGGTGCGGCAGTGGAAATTTCACATGCCAAGCCCTGACGCTGTGCGTCAGCTGCAGTTGTACCACCAATCCCGTGACCCGTGAGCGGGAATGCACGGAGGTCACGCGCTACCCCACCCAGAAGACGCAGTAGTCTGGAGCAATGCATCGTCACTCCTATCGTTGGGCTGTCGTCATCACCTTGGGGCTGTCGCTTCCCGCCTGTGAGAGACAACCTGCCGTCGTCACCGAACACGGCGCCTCTGTCGAAACTGCCACCGAAATGTGGACCATTCGTTTCGACCGCGACGATCGCGGTCATGATTTCGACGAACTGCTCGTGCAGGGAGAGAGGGTTCTGCTTCTCGACGGCGCTGATGCCACCGTTCACGCTCGCGATCTCCGCACGGGCGATTCACTGTGGATTGCAGGCCGCCGGGGCGCAGGTCCGGGAGAGTTCCTGGTCCCAGATGAACTCGTTGATGCTGGGCCAGCGCGCTTCGGCGTGGCCGACTCTCGACAGGGCCGCCTCAGCGTCTTCAGTGGGCCTGCCCTCGACGCAACCGCGGGCACGCTGCCACTCGAAGGTCAGCTCAACAGCTATTGCCGCGAAGCGACTGGCTCCTACATCGCCATACGTTTTGGCGTCATGATGATTGTTCGGCTCCGCAAGGAGGCCCCTCCCGCAGTGATCGACTCCATCGTCTGGCCTGTGCCGGTGTACAACGAGGTGCTCGGATTACGGCAAGCGAGATTCGCGCGCTCGCGGGAGGGGCGTTGCATCGTGTGGCAGCCGAAGGGAGACTACTTCTTTGAGGTCACGGCTTCCGCTGAGTCGGATAGGGAGTATCGACGGTATGCGGATCCGTATCCGGCCCCTCGGATCGACCGTAGTGGCCCGTATCCACGGGCCGTGTCCGCTCCAAGCGCAGCGAAAGATGCAGCGGTGTTCGGTGACTCGCTGTTTGTCCTGCGGGGCTCGATGTATGCGGGCCCCGGTGCGATGGTGGATGTCTACGACCTGGGGACTGGGCGTCGAGTCAAGTCCCTGTCAGTTCCCCACGATGATGCGTATCAGATTGACGTGGCCACGGGTTTGCTCGTGGTCCTCAGAAGCACGGAACGCGGCTCGATACTGTCTGCCTATGCCCGGCGGTAGCAGCTGGCGTTCCGCGTGCTGGCTGGTGACGTTGGCGGCCGGCTGCGCGCAAGGCTCGAATCTCGAAACCGTTCAAGTCTCAGAGGCCGCTGCGGTGCAGTTCCTGCACACCCCGTCGCTGTATACCGCCCTGAGGTCCGATGCGCCGCGATCGGTCCTCTTTGTGGACGCGACCTGTCCGAATTCGCTGGTCGCTCTCGAGGCAGCGCTTGCTGCTCCGTCCGGCACCTCGACTACGGCATTTGTTCATCGGCCGCAGACGAAACGTGACCGCGCGGCGAGGATCGAAGGCGCAGCGCTGGAATGCGCTCACCGCCAGGGCGTGCTACAGCGGTATGTGAGTGTACGCCTTGATCACCTTGCCGACCCCAACAGACCACTCACGCGGACCGCCGCCGCTTCCGGCGCCGACACCGCCGCATTTCTCGAGTGCCTGAAACGCCCGGACGTTGTGGATGTTGTCGCACGACACGAAGCCGCATCCGACAACGCTGGGGTGACCGTGGTGCCGGCGCTTCTTTCAGCCGATCGCATAGTTGTTGGGCGCGACCCCGTCGTCGAGGTGCTGCGTCGGGGAAGCCGGGCCTTGAGAGACAGCATCGTTCCCTAGATCCGACGCCCAGGATTGCTGTCAAGGCAACGCGCCCGTCCCGCCAAAGCGGAACGGGCGCTTCAGTACCATCTCGACGACGTGGACCGCGAACCGCCTACTTGAACGCGTTCAGCCCCGTGATGGCCTGCCCGAGGATGAGCGAGTGCACATCGTGCGTGCCCTCGTACGTGTACACGCTTTCCAGGTTCGCCATGTGGCGCATCGCGCCGTATTCAGCCAGGATGCCGTTGCCGCCCAGCAGGCGGCGCGTTTCGCGGGCGATGTCGGTGGCGATCTCCACGTTGTTGCGCTTGGCCAGCGACACCTGCGTGGGGGTGAAGTTGCCGGCGTCCTTCAGGCGCCCGAGATGCAGCGACACCAGCTGCCCCTTCACGATCTCGGTGAGCATGTCGGCCAGGCGCACCTGCTGGATCTGGAAGCCGCCGATGGGCTTGTCGAACATCACGCGGCTCTTGGCATAGGCCACCGCTTCCTCGAAGCAGGCAAGGGCTGCGCCGAGCACGCCCCACGAGATGCCGTAGCGCGCCTGCGTGAGGCACATGAGCGGGCTCTTGAGCCCCTTCGAGCCGGGCAGAATGGCATCGGCGGGCACATGCACGTCGGTGAGCACCAGCTCCGACGTGTCACTCGCCCGCAGCGAGAGCTTGCCCTTCTGGTCCTTGGCGTGGAAGCCCGGGGTGCTGGTGGGTACCACGAAGCCGCGGATGCTGCTGTCCTCGGTGCTGGCGCCCGTCTTGGCCCAGATGATCGCTACGTCGGCCTTGGAGCCGTTGGTGATCCACATCTTGGCGCCGTTGATGATCCAGCTACCGTCGGCCTGCTCGCGGGCGCGCGTGATCATGCCCGACGGGTTCGAGCCGTAGTCGGGCTCGGTGAGCCCGAAGCAACCGATCATCTCCGCCTTGGCCAGCTTGGGGAGGTAGTGGCGCTTCTGCTCTTCGCTGCCGAAGGCGAAGATGGGGTACATGACGAGCGCGCCCTGCACCGACGCGAAGGAGCGGATGCCGGAGTCGCCGCGCTCGAGTTCCTGCATGATGAGGCCGTAGGCCACACTCGACAGGCCGGCGCAGCCGTACTCCTCGGGGAGGTTGGCGCCGAGCACGCCGAGTTCGGCCAACTCGGGGATGAGCTCGTCGGGGAAGCGTCCCTGGACGTAGCAGTCGGCGATGATCGGCAGCACGCGCTCGTCGACGAAGCGGCGGATCGTGTCGCGGATCGCGCGCTCTTCCTCGGTGAGGGCCGCATCGATGTTGAACAGGTCGGCGGGGTGCGCCGTCAGTTCGACGGAAGGGAGCGCGGGGACCGCGCCGCCGGTGAGGAGGTCAGTGGCCATGGGTTCGATCGACAAGAGGGAATCGGGGACCGCAGGTGGAATGTAGCGACGGGACAGCGTCGGTACGGTGGCATTCAGTTGACACGAAGCACCACTCGGTATCGTATCTTGGAATGTCGTCGACTCTCCCCAGTCCTTCTCTTCGCCGCCTGTTCGGGCGGCAGTGACAGCGGTGGCCCCGTGACCCCACCCCCACGATCAGCGTCGCGCTCTCCGCGAGCGCCGGGACGTCGGCCCGCGGCGCCACCGGCACCACGTCCGGCACGCTGACCCGCGGGGGCAACTACACCGGCGACGTGACGCTGTCGGCGGCCAGCCTGCCGGCCGGCGTCACCGCCACGTTCGCGCCGGCCACCCTGTCGGGCGGCACGACCGGCGCGGCGGCGACCTTCACCGTTGGCGCCACCGCCGCCCCCGGGACGGCCACCGTGACCATCAGCGCCACCGGCAGTGGGGTCTCGACCGCCTCTGCCACGTATGCGCTCACGGTGCCCACACCGGCCATCGCCCTCGCGGCGGGCAGCACCGCCCTCACGGTGACCCAGGGTGGCACGGCCACCGTGCCGGTCGCCATCACCCGTTCGAATGGCTTCGCGGACGCCGTCACGCTGGCCGTGAGCGGCCTGCCCACCGGCGTGACCGGCACCTTCAACCCGGCCAGCATCGCCGCTGGTGCGACCACCAGCACGTTGTCGCTGGCCGTGGGTGCCGGCGCGGCCGCCGGCACTTCCAGCTTCACCATCACGGCGAGCGGCACCGGGGTGACCGCCCAGACGGCCACGGTGAACCTCACCGTGACCGCGTTCGCCAGTATTCTCACGCTGTCCACCACGGCCGCCGTGGCGCCCGGCACGTACAACCTCACGGTACCGGCATCGCCGCCCAGTCGTCGTCGGTGGCGCTCAGTGCGGCCGCCGCCCAGGGGTACTCGCTGGCCGCCACGTCCACCACGCTGGCGCAGGGCGGAACCGGCATCAGCACGGTGACCATCACCCGCACCGGCGGCTTCGCGGGCACCGTGAACCTCGCCGTGAGCGGCCTGCCGAGCGGCGTGACGGCCTCGGTCAACCCGGCGGCCGTGACCGGCACCTCGGCCACGATCACCTTCTCAGCCACCGCCGGGGCCTCGACCGGCGCTTTCACCGCCACCGTCACCGGCACGGCCACCGGGCTCGCCAACGTCACGACCACCGTCGCCGGTACCGTGACTCCCAGCGGCGGCTGGACGCGGGTCCTCCCGGGTGCCAACAATACCTATTCGATCACGCTCAGCGGCCCGGGCTTGGTCGTCATCGTGCGAACCGTGGAAAGTGGGGTCGCCAGTGTGTTCCAGTACAACTTCACAGCCGCGGAGATGGCCGGCACGGCTGACTTCGATTGCACGCAGAATCCGGCCAACGAGACCCTCAGGGGCACCGTGGCCGGGTTGACCGGCACACAGACGGCGCAGATCAGCGTGGGCGGCAGCACCGCCACAGCCACACGGCCCACGGCGGCGTACACCGTGACCGACGCATCGACCGGCCTCACCGACCTGATCGCATACCGGGTCAACACGGCCGTCAGCGAAGGCTTCGTGCCGACGACCTCCCCGGACCGCATGAACCTGCGCCGCAACGTGAGCTTTCCGGCCGGGTCGGCCATTCCGCTGCTCGACTTCGGTGGGAGCGAGGCGTTCGCGCCGGCGTCGGCCACCTACACGCTGGCGGGGGGTGGAGCTGGCGAAATCACCCAGATGCTGGCGTTCTTCAATAAGGCCAACGGCAGCAGCGGTGGCTTCTTCTTCGGGTCGGCGCTGAACACCGCCGGCGGCACGACGGTGTAGGGTGTGCCAACCAATCGGCTGGCAACGGGCGACTTCCACTTCGCCATCTCCACCAGCTTTTCGCTGGACGGCAGCGCGCAGCGGGCGCTTTTCCAGTACAACCGCGAGCTCGTGAACCGCACGCTCACCCGTGGCCCGCAGCTGTCCACTCTGAGCGTCACGTCGTTGGGTACCACGCCGTACGCGCGTTTGCGCAGCACCGGGAGCTGGCAGGCCGAGTACGGCGACGGCGTGGGTGTGACCTTCTCGCAGGGCACCACCGCGTCCAACGTCCGCACCTGAACGGTGAATCAGTCGCGGGGCTTCGCGGCAGGGTCCACGTACCAGCTCGAGATCCCCGATCTCTCCGGTACCTCGGGGTGGAACAACACATGGGGGCTCGCGGGCGGGCTGCAGACCACGGCCAGCACGTCGGCCACCGGAGGCACAATGCAGGCGTTCATCGCCCCGGCAGAAGGGGCGGCCTTCCGTCAGGCGTCGCGGACCACGCAGATCACGCCGTAACGCTACCCGTGGACAACCATGCCGCCCGTCGGAGCACTCCGGCGGGCGGCGTGGTGCGTTTGGCCCGCTCACCAGCTGCGTGCGCAAGCGGTGCCGCGCCCCAGCTGGCGCGTTACCCGACGTGGCGCTTGCGCCGCTCCAGCGGCGTCACATCCCGCCGCGCCGCCGGCGTGATGCCCACCTCACGCGCCTTCGCGCGGAACTCGGGGCCGTGGTCCACCGGCCGCCCGGTTTCGTGCTGCCACTGGTGCACCATCTCGTGCAGCAGCGTATGCATGGTCTCGCGCCAGCCATGGCGCGTGACGTGGCCGCGGGAGAGCACAATCTCCGGCGGCGTGTGGCGCGACCCGGCATCGTAGTGCCCCAACCGGGTAGCCATGCGCCCCGACAGTCGGAGCGGGACGTTGGTGAGCGTGCCGCCGAACCACTGCGCATTCAGCTGCCGGTGTGCCTCGGTGAGCTGGGCGATCATGGCCAGATCACCCGGTCGCGCCGGCTCCCGGCGGCGCACCGCTGGCGCCCGCTCCACGTCATGGGCCAGAATGACCTCGCGGGCCGCGAACCGTTCGGACTTCGTGCGTGCCGTGGCAAAGGTCACGATCGCCCGCAGCACCGACTCCGGCGCCTCGGCATAGCCCTCATGCACCCGCAGTGTGCGCCCGATCAGCGACACCATGACCGTGCGGGTGCGCATCAGCACCAGTGCCTCCACGCCGCGCAGTCCCAACTCTTCAAGGCGAGAGAAGAGCACCGCCGTGCGCGCCCGCACCGCGGTCCGCCCCCGGGCCGGACGCCCCTCGCTCTCGGCCGCAGCCGGGGTGGACACCGCCGACGGCGCTCCCGCGACGGGCGTCGCCGGCGACGCGTCGAGGAAAAAGCCAAGTTGCAGGTCGTCGAGGGCGGACATTGCCGTGAAGATGCGCCCCGGCGGTGGAGCCACGCAACGGGGTCGGGCCCGGAGCCTCCCACATGGCGCCGGAATCCGTGCGTCTGGATATCTTTCCGGAGATGTCACCCTCCACCGCGTCGCCGCTTCCGCCCGGACTCGCCGCCAGCTTCGAGACGGTTCGACTGCTGGGGTCCGGCGGCATGGGCGCCGTCTGGCTGGTGCGCGACCGTTTTCTCGACCGGCTCGTGGCACTCAAGGTGCTTCTGGCCGACCATGCCGACGCCGACCAGCGCGAGCGCTTCCTGCGCGAGGCGCGCACCAGCGCCCGCCTCGAGCATCCGCACATCATCGATGTGTACCGCGCCGACGAGACCGACGGCGTCGTCTGGTTCTCCATGCGCTACGTCAACGGGGAGTCGCTGGGGGACCGCCTGCGGGAGCGGCGCACGTTTCCGGTGACCGACACGGTGCGCCTCCTGCGCGAGATGGCCTGGGGGCTCGCCTACGCGCACGCACGCGGCGTGGTGCACCGCGACATCAAGCCCGACAACATCCTGCTCGACCGCGACTCCGGCCGCGCCGTGCTCACCGACTTCGGCATCGCCCGGGATGCCAGCGCCGCCAGTTCGCTGACCATGCACGGCAATGTGCTGGGGTCGGTGCATTACATGAGCCCCGAGCAGGCCGCCGGCGAGGAAGTGGATGGCCGGAGCGACCTCTATGCGCTGGGCTGTGTGGCCTATCACGCGCTCGTGGGCGCGCCGCCATTCGAGGGTACGCCACAGAGTGTGCTGGTCGCGCATGTCACGAGGCCCGTGCCGCCCATCGCGAGCGTGGCCCCACAGCTGCCGCCCACGGTGACTGCGGTGATCGAGCGCTGCCTCGCCAAGGACCCCCAGCAGCGCTATGCCTCCGCCGATGCCCTCGCCGGGGCACTCGACGGGGTGCTCCACGAGGCCGAAGCTCGCGAGCAAGCCGTCGCCGACGCGGCACCCGGCGGCGTGCTCTCCGAATCCGCCGCCCTCGCGGTGTGGCAGCGAGCGGCACAGCTGCAGGCCGAGGCCGCCCATCGCATGGAGCGGTCGGCCATGCTGCAGCCGGCGCGGCACACGGTAGCGCGGGCCACCACCGGCGAATCGACCATGGCCAGCGAGGCCGAGGCCGAGGTCGACGGCTATCGGGTGCGTGACGTCGAGGCGGCCGCCATCGAGGCCGGCATCTCGCGACAGTATGTCGCGCTCGCGCTGGCCGAGATGCGGGCCCGGAGCACGGAGAATGTCGCCGCCGTGCGCGTCACCGAACGCGAGGATCGCCGGTTCACCCTGCTGATGGGCACCGCCGACCGGGCCATTTCCGTCTCCCGCATCATCCCCGCGTCCCCCAAGGCCACGTTGCAGGCGCTTGGCGCGGTGTTCACCTCGGCGCCGCGCAACTTCACCGTGGAGGACACGGTGAACGGCCACCCGCTCGATGGCGGCATCCTGCGGTTCAAGGTGCCGCGCCTCGTGCAGGCGTACAGCAATCCGATGGTGGCGTTCGACAAACAGCAGGCGCTCCGCTATCGCCTCGAGCAGATCGAACTCTTCGACCTCAACGTGACGCTGGCCGCGCGCGGGACGGCGGCGCAGCCCGCGTGCGAGGTGGTCATCACCGGCGATCTGCGGGCCGGCCTGCGGCAGAACGTGAAGTGGGACCTGTGGATGACGGGCGGCGCGGGCGCGCTCGCCTTCGGTGGCGCGGCCAAGGGGCTCGCCGCCGCGATGGGCCTCGCCATGTTTTCGCCGGCGGCGCTTATCGGGGCCGCTGGTGCCTCCATCATGGCCTCAGCCGCCACGGCGTTCTGGTACCGATGGCTGTTCCGGGGTGCTCTCGGCGGCGCAGTCGAGGAGTTGCAGGGGCTCCTGCACGAGGTGGAACGACACCTCGTGCGGGAGCAACTCTTCATGGGGGAACCGGTACGCCTGCCGAGCGCCGAGGGGCGCTGACGGTGGTCGGACCAGGGCGGAACGACGCGCGCTCGGCGTCGTAGCTCCACGCCGTCACCGTGATCGACGTCGCCGTCGCTTCGATCACGTTGAGGGCGCTGGGGCGCCGACCCCGCATGCGGTTGGACAGCGTGTTCGCCGCGCTCAGCACGAAGCGCCCGGTCGGTCGCTCGACGATCTCCGCCCGCTCCTCATGGTCGTGACCGGTGCAGACCACATCCACCGGCATCGCCGCGATCGCATCGAGCGCCCGCAGCGGGGCCTTGAGCCCCCACCGGTTCGAGAGCCGCCCCCGCACCACGTTGTGGTGCACCACCAGCAGGCGCAGGTCGCCCGGGTCAGCCGCCGCGAGGCGCTGCTGCGCACGGGCGAGTTGGGCGGGCGTCAGCCCACCCTTCACGCGCCAGTCGCGGGGATACCAGGTGAGCGCTTCCGGCCGGGTGCCCCACGCCGAGTTGAGCCCCACCAGCGTGACTCCGGGAGCGTCGATCGTCGGCTCGAGGTCGGGCGCGATGTAGTGGCGATACCTGGCGTGCACCCGCGCATACTCGCCGAAGCCGAACGGGGCGTGCCACCATGCGGCGTCGTGGTTGCCGGGCACGACGAGCGTGGGCGCGATGGCCCGGAAGCGATCGAGAATGTCGCGCGCCGCCAGGAACTCCACATCGCGGGCACGCTGCGACATGTCTCCGGACACCACGATCGCCTGCCACGGTGACGCGGCCGCCACTTCGAGCGCCGCCTCGACGTGCGCGGCCACGAACGGCCGCCCACAGTGGATGTCCGACACATGCAGCACCCGGACCGGAGGCGCCTCGCCCCCGGTCGCGCCCCCCCCGTCAGCCAAGGGCCGCAATCACCGCGTCGGTGAATTCATCGGTGCCCGCGGTGCCACCGAGATCACGCGTCAGTACTCGGCCCGCTCGCACGGTCCCCTCGAAGGCCTGGCGGATGCGCTGGGCGCGCGCGCCGTCACCGATATGCTCCAGCATCATGCAGGCGGCCAGTACCAGCGCTCCGGGGTTGGCCACGTTCTTGCCCGCGATGTCGGGCGCGGTGCCGTGCACCGCCTCGAAGATGGCCGCACTGGTGCCGATATTCGCGCCGGGTGCGAGGCCCAACCCACCCACCAGCCCCGAGATCTCGTCGGAGAGGATGTCACCGAAGAGGTTCGTGGTGACCACCACGTCGAACTGCTCCGGGCGCATCACCAGATGCATGGCCATCGCGTCGATGATGCGCTCCTCGAACTGCACGCGCCCCTCGTACTCGCGGGCCACCATGCGCCCCACGTCGAGGAACAGGCCCTGCGAGAACTTGAGGATGTTGGCCTTGTGCACCAGC